>NZ_MCSD01000059.1:0-197832 GCF_002872555.1 Vibrio sp. 10N.286.55.E10 | reverse complement strand
ATGTCGATATAACTATAAAGCTTTGCTGCGGTCGTGGCGGAATTGGTAGACGCACCAGATTTAGGTTCTGGCGCCGAGAGGTGTGAGAGTTCAAGTCTCTCCGACCGCACCATTATTTCTCTTTAATTAGAGAACAAATAATGAATCTATTAGATTTATTATGGCTACTTAGCTCAGTTGGTTAGAGCACATCACTCATAATGATGGGGTCGCAGGTTCAAATCCCGCAGTAGCCACCACTTATACAACGTCTTATTGAAGCACCAATATTCGATATGACTATAAAGATTTGCTGCGGTCGTGGCGGAATTGGTAGACGCACCAGATTTAGGTTCTGGCGCCGAGAGGTGTGAGAGTTCAAGTCTCTCCGACCGCACCATCATTGAATGAAACCCAGCTTTTTAGCTGGGTTTTGTTTTATCTGGAATATGTAAATCTGATAACTCCGTCACCAAGTATTTCTCTCTATCTAATCACTTCATGACTTTTTTATAAGACAATGTCTGCTCCATTTTCTAATTGAGTATGACTTCCCTATGAAAAACCTCACTCTAACGCTCGGTTGCTACACAGACACTCCCAGTAAAAGCCAAGGCGTATATCAGGCTCAATTAGACTTGGAAAGCGGAAAGCTATTACCTTTAGAGCTCGTTGCAGAGTGCACTAACCCGTCTTTTGTCGTAGCGACAAAACTTGGCATCTATACCGCGTCTGAAATTGATCAGCCAAAACAGCCGCAGCTGATTCATATTCCTAGCCCTAACTCAAAGACGGTTAAGAACTTCGGTACTATCGCTGGCGGTCACCCCTGTCACATCACGATAGATCCACACAATAAGTTTGCTATCACGTCGCAATACTCATCAGGCACATTCGATATTTTTAGCTTAAGTATCAATGGCAACATCGATAAGCGCCTCAAAACAATCAAGATGGTTGGTTCCGGGCCAAACAAAGAGAGACAAACTAGCCCGCACGCCCACCAATGTCTGTTCTTACAAAACTCGCCACAGTTTGTGACTGTCGATCTCGGCACCGATCGAATCAACTTCTATTGCTTCGATGAAGAACAGGAAGAGTTTCTAGACGGGCCTATGCAGTCTATTAAAGTGCCAGCTGGCAATGGACCTCGCCATTTAATCTTTAACAAAGCAGAAGACAGAGCCTATGTGATCTGCGAGCTCTCTGAATCAATACTTATGTTGGAAAAGGTTTTGGGTGTATGGAATATCGTAGAAGAAATTGATGCGCTTCCCAATATGGAGAAAGGAGAAGCTACGGCTGCGATAAAACTATCGCCGGATGAGCAATTCCTCTATGTATCTTGTCGACACCAATCAAGGATCAGTTGCTTCAGAATCGAGCCTACAACAAAAATGCCTATTTTTATTGATAGCTATAATACTGAAGGCAACTTCCCTCGCGATTTTCATATTACTGACTGCGGACGATGGGTTATCGCAGCAAACCAACACTCCAATAACATCACCTCATTCAAACGAAATAATGAGGATGGGTCTTTGGTTTATACAGGATACTCTTTAGAGATCGATGCACCGGTTTGCGTTACACAGCAGTTATAGCACTCAGCACCAAACAAAAAAGGAGAGCATCTGCTCTCCTTCTCTATATAGATAATCTGAACTAATAAATTAAAGGCCTAAGGCGTATTTCAATACTTGGGTTTTAATCGGCCCAGAGTTCTCTGCTAATTTTAGCGCAGCATTACGTGCAAACTTGAGCGGACCAATGTCGTTGCTGAATGTCTTGTAGAAAAAATCCATGCCACTCTGCATCATTAGGTTGTCGCCTCTTCTCATCACTTCATAACGTCTTGCTACAAACTGATTCAATTCACCCTTTTCGTTGGTGACATCCAACAGTACTGATACATCTTTAAAGCCTAAGTTAACACCCTGCCCTGCCAATGGGTTGATCGTATGTGCAGAGTCCCCGACTAAAATACAGTTATTCTTCGAATATGATTGAGCATGACGTCGTGTCAGAGGAAAAGAACCCGAATTCAAGACTTTAATATCACCTAACTCTTTAGGAAAGTGAGAAAGTACTTCGTTACGTAGTTTTTCAGGGGTCATTGCTGACAGTTGCTTAATACGCAGTGGAGAATCATACCAAACTAATGACCCCTGCCCGATTTCTTGACCGTCAGAGGTTAGAGAACACAAAGGCAAAAATGAACGAGGACCACTTGGTAAAAATTGCTGCCAAGTAATATCTTGCTGAGGCTGCTCGGTTTCTACGTTGATAAGCATACAGTGCTGGCGGTAGTCCCAAGCAGTAATACCGATACCAGCTTGTTGACGAACGGCTGAATTGGCGCCATCCGCGCCAATCACCCATTTCGCGGATAGCTCAGCCCCAGATTGAAGCTTAACGATATTGATTTCACCAAACTCAATCTCATCGAGCTTTTCTGGACATAGCAATTCGAGGTTGTCGTGTTCAGCAAATTGAGACCATAAACCTAATTGAATGAGTCTGTTCTCAACGATATAGCCCAAACGAGGAAGGTCCAGTGATGCAGCATCAAACCGAGTACGACACTCTGGGTGTTCCCACGTCTCTAAACGCTTATATGAACACACTCGCATCGCTGCAATACTTCGCCATGCACCAAGATCTTCAAGCAACTCGACCGATGCTTGAGAAATCGCTGACACACGAATGTCCATCGTTTGTGACTCATCAAAAGCTTGTGGGGCAAAACCTTCGATTACCGCAACACTCAGACCTTGCTTTGCAAAACCGATAGCTGTTGCTGCGCCAACCATGCCGCCACCGACGACTACAATATCGTAACTGTTCATATTTTGTACTTATCAGTTTGATTCTTTGACTGTTTTTGATTGTACTTTTTCATAACTAACTTGTAACCAAAAACCTTATTCGAAAAAAGGGTTATCCCTTATGGCATATGGCGTTAACGATAATAAAAGCCACTACATAAGAGATTTGTTCAGACTACTAGTCAGTCGGTTTTGAAACCAGTACAATACGCCGCTTGCCGCTAGAGCCTGTCATAAAATTGAATACTGAATTATGACATATGGAGCTAGCGGATGAATAATGGGCGATTTGCTCCCTTAAATTAAACTAACGATCGAGCGAACATATAATGAGTAAGAAACTGCTAATTAAAACTTGGGGCTGTCAGATGAATGAATACGATTCATCAAAAATGGCCGACCTGCTTAACGCTGCAAATGGCTATGAGCTAACTGAAGTACCTGAGGAAGCAGACGTACTACTATTGAATACTTGTTCTATCCGCGAAAAAGCACAAGAAAAAGTATTCCACCAGCTTGGTCGTTGGAAAACGCTTAAAGATAAGAAAGAAGGTGTGGTGATCGGTGTGGGTGGCTGTGTAGCGACTCAAGAGGGTGATCACATTCGTCAACGTGCACCTTACGTAGACGTTATCTTTGGCCCACAAACACTGCACCGTCTGCCAGAGATGATTAAATCATCACTGTCTAACGAAAAGCCAGTAATGGACATCTCTTTCCCAGAGATCGAAAAGTTCGATAACCTGCCTGAGCCAAAAGCTGAAGGTGCGACGGCATTCGTTTCTATCATGGAAGGTTGTTCTAAATACTGTACTTACTGCGTTGTACCATACACACGTGGTGAAGAAGTTAGCCGTCCAATGGATGATGTACTGTTCGAAGTGGCTCAACTTGCAGAGCAAGGCGTACGTGAAGTTAACCTACTAGGTCAGAACGTAAACGCATACCGCGGTCCAACACACGAAGGCGATATCTGTTCATTCGCAGAACTGCTTCGTCTTGTTGCTTCTATCGATGGTATCGACCGTATTCGTTTCACAACTAGCCACCCGCTTGAGTTTGGTGACGACATCATTGAAGTTTACAAAGATACTCCTGAACTAGTGAGCTTCCTTCACCTGCCAGTACAAAGTGGTAGTGACCGTATTCTTACGATGATGAAGCGTCCACACACGGCTATCGAGTACAAGTCTATTATCCGTAAACTGCGTAAAGCTCGTCCTGATATTCAAATCAGTTCTGACTTTATCGTTGGTTTCCCTGGTGAGTCTAAACAAGACTTCCAAGATACAATGAAGTTAATTAAAGAAGTTGATTTCGATATGAGCTTCAGCTTTGTTTTCTCTCCTCGTCCGGGTACGCCAGCGGCAGATTACCCATGTGACGTACCAGCACAAGAGAAGAAAGATCGTCTATACGAACTGCAACAAACGGTAAACACACAAGCTATGCGCTTCTCTCGTCTAATGCTAGGCACAGAGCAACGTATCCTTGTTGAAGGTCCATCAAGAAAGAACCTAATGGAACTTCGCGGCCGTACAGAAAACAGCCGTGTTGTGAACTTCGAAGGTTCTGCAGACCTAATCGGCCAGTTCGTAGATGTGAAGATCACTGAGGTTTACACCAACTCACTACGTGGTGAGCTAGTTCGCACAGAAAAAGACATGGGTCTACGCGTTGTTATGACTCCAGCAGAAATGATGGAAAAAACAAAACGTGAAGACGAGCTAGGTGTAGCGACATTTACACCGTAGGCAATACAACTGTTTGAGCACAAAGCGCAAACACAAAGCTTGAAATTACCTAACTAAGTGACCATCTTAGAAATAGGGATATCACAATCAAAAGCCCGGTCTAAATCGGGCTTTTTGCTCTTTGTTTTATTTAAGAGCGAGTGGCACAAAATGAGAGGCTAATTTGAGCAATAAAATCGTTACCTTAGAGATAAATCTAGAGCCAGCCGACAACAAGCGCTTGGCTAGCTTATGCGGACCATTCGACGACAACATCAAACACCTTGAGCGTCGTCTTGGCGTTGAGATTAATTACCGAAGCAACTTCTTCACCATCGTTGGTAAGCCTCACACAGCAGCCGCTGCTTTAGACATCATCAAACACCTCTATGTTGAAACGGCTCCAGTTAAAGGCAACATAATCGATATCGAACCAGAGCAAGTGCATCTGGCGGTCACCGAATCTGGCATTTTGGAACAACACGTCGAGTCTGAAATCGACTACGGCAAAGAAGTGACCATTAAGACTAAAAAAGGCGTCATCAAACCTCGTACGCCAAACCAAGCACAGTACCTAATGAACATGGTCACCCATGACATCACCTTTGGTATTGGGCCAGCAGGTACAGGTAAAACCTATTTAGCCGTTGCAGCAGCAGTTGATGCACTTGAACGCCAAGAGGTTCGCCGGATCCTACTGACTCGCCCTGCTGTAGAAGCCGGTGAGAAGCTTGGGTTCCTACCGGGTGATTTAAGCCAGAAAGTCGACCCATATTTGCGCCCACTTTACGATGCACTGTTTGAGATGCTCGGTTTTGAACGTGTTGAAAAGCTAATTGAACGTAACGTGATTGAAGTCGCTCCACTGGCTTACATGCGTGGACGTACACTAAATGATGCATTTATCATTCTTGATGAGAGCCAAAACACCACGGTAGAACAGATGAAAATGTTCTTAACCCGTATCGGTTTTAATTCGCGTGCAGTTATCACAGGTGACATTACGCAAATCGATTTACCTCGTGGAGCGAAGTCTGGTCTTCGTCATGCAACTGAAGTGCTGAGTGAAGTGGATGACATCAGCTTTAATTTCTTCATGTCTGAAGATGTGGTTCGTCACCCTGTTGTTGCTCGTATCGTCAACGCCTACGAGAAATGGGAAGCGAAAGACCAGAAAGAGCGCAAAGAGTTTGAAAAGCGTAAACGTGAAGAGCGCGAAGCCAAACTTCTTGAGGCTCAGCAGGCAGTTACGACACAATTAGCAACACAAAATAGTTCTGTGATTACAGAACAAGGTGATAAATAGATGTCTATTGAACTAGACCTGCAAATAGCAGTCGAAAATGAGCAAGGTCTTCCAACTGAGCAAGATATTCAGCTTTGGTTGGACAAGACAATTCCTCAGTTTCAAGAGAACGCTGAGTTGACGGTTCGTATCGTTGATATGCAAGAAAGCCACCAGCTCAATCATGAATACCGTGGCAAAGACAAGCCAACTAACGTGCTGTCTTTTCCATTCGAGGCACCTCCAGGGATCGAGCTAGATCTGCTAGGCGACCTCATTATCTGCCGTCAAGTTGTCGAAAAAGAAGCAGAAGAGCAAAGTAAGCCTCTGCTAGCACACTGGGCTCATATGGTTGTACATGGCAGTCTGCATCTGCTAGGTTATGATCATATCGAAGATGATGAAGCTGAAGAGATGGAATCACTCGAGACAGAAATCATGCAAACTATGGGGTTTGAAGACCCGTATATTCTAGAAAAGTAAATTGATTCTAGTAAAGTAGGTTGCAGAGAAACAATAACTCATCGAACCTGTGATTTCCGCAGGAATCTGAGTTGTAACGTGTGCTATCACACTTCTGATAGCGTTATTTTTTGAGAAATCATGAACGAAGGTAACCCCCCCACTTCTGAGGGAAGTAAAAAATCTGAAGGTCCGAGTAGAAAGTCCTTCTTTGAACGCCTAGGCCAACTATTTCAAGGTGAAGTAAAAGATCGCCAAGAGCTCGTGGATGTAATCCGCGACTCAGAAATTAATGACCTAATTGACCACGACACGCGCGACATGCTCGAGGGTGTAATGGAAATTTCAGAGATGCGAGTACGCGATATCATGCTGCCTCGCTCTCAAATGGTTACAGTTGAACGCACCGATGATTTAGATACATTGATTGCGCTTATTACTGATGCTCAACACTCTCGCTACCCAGTGATCAGTGAAGATAAAGACCATGTTGAAGGCATTCTATTAGCGAAGGACCTACTTAAGTATTTGGGTTCAGAAAGTGCCCCATTTGATATCGAACAAGTGATTCGCCCTGTCGTAGTTGTTCCTGAAAGTAAGCGAGTTGATCGCCTGCTTAAGGAGTTCCAAGAAGAGCGTTACCACATGTCTATCGTTGTCGATGAGTTTGGCGGAGTTTCTGGCCTAGTAACCATTGAAGATATCCTCGAAGAAATCGTTGGTGAAATTGAAGACGAGTTCGACGATGAAGAAGAGTTAGATATTCGTAAGCTGAGTAAGCATACCTTTTCTGTAAAAGCTTTAACCACTATTGAAGAGTTCAACGATACGTTTAACACTGCCTTTAGTGATGATGAAGTAGATACAGTAGGCGGCATGGTTATGACAGCACTCGGTCACCTGCCGGTTCGTGGCGAAATTGTAGAAATTGAAAACTACCATTTCAAGATAACATCAGCAGATAACCGTCGTGTAATTCAGCTACAGGTAACCATTCCTGACGAACAGCCTCTTCCGACTATCGAAGAATAACAACTTCTCTCTAAAGAGATGACAGAAATTAGATGACTAAGACCTTTATTCATCGCCTATTACGGCCGCTTGCGGCCGTTTTTGTTGGCGCTATAACCACCCTTTCATTCGCTCCATACTCCATATGGCCTCTTGCTATTCTCAGCCCAGCTTTGTTGCTGTTACTGATCCACAACCGCTCTCCTAAAAGCGCGCTTTGGATTGGCTACGCATGGGGTTTAGGCCAATTCACGACAGGTATCAGCTGGGTATACGTCAGCATTGATGGTTTTGGTGGCATGCCACTGGCGGCTAATCTATTTTTGATGGCATTGCTCGTTGGCTACCTAGCTGTTTATTCAGGTCTGTTTACCTGGAGTTTGAACAAGTTCTTCCCTGTTAATAATCTAAGCCGCTTTTTCCTCGCTGCTCCAGCATTGTGGTTAGTCAGTGATTGGCTACGTGGATGGGTAATGACGGGCTTCCCTTGGCTTTGGTTGGGCTACAGCCAAATCGATTCGCCATTAAGTTCGTTTGCACCGATTGGCGGCGTAGAGCTAGTAACTCTAGCGATCATTGTTTCAGCCTCTGCATTCGCTTATGCGATTGTTAACAGGGCTTGGAGTATCGCTATCATTCCCGCCGTCGTATTTAGCGCAGGTTTTGGTATTCGAAATATCGATTGGGTCACGCCGAACCCGGAAAAAACTACGTCAGTCGTTTTAATACAAGGCAACGTCGATCAAGACAGTAAATGGCTACCAAGTCATCGCTGGCCGACCATGATGAAATACACCGACCTCAGCAGAGAAAACTGGGATGCGGATATCATCATCTGGCCTGAAGCCGCTATTCCTGCTTTTGAAGTCGAGATACCCTCTTTTCTGCGCAACTTAGACAGCGCTGCTAAGATGAATAACAGCTCAATCATCACAGGTGTACTGAATCAGTCTGAAGACAAGAAGTACTACAACAGCGTTCTCTCACTTGGTGTAAACCCATACGGTGAATACAGCTACGATCCAGACGAGCGCTATCATAAACATCACCTACTGCCATTTGGTGAGTTTGTACCGTTTGAGGACATATTGCGCCCATTGGCACCATTCTTTAACTTGCCAATGTCTTCGTTCAGTCGTGGTGATTTCATCCAACCAAACATCGTGGCCAACGGTCGTCATCTTGCGCCTGCGTTGTGTTACGAGATCATCTTTAATGATCAAGTTAGACAGAATGTGACTGATGAGACTGACTTTATCCTCACGCTCTCCAACGATGCGTGGTTTGGTCGTTCGATTGGGCCATTGCAACATATGGAAATCGCACAAATGCGGGCTCTGGAGCTTGGTAAGCCGCTTATTCGCTCTACCAACAATGGTGTGACGGCGGTGACAGATTACAAAGGCAACATCATCAAACAAGTGCCTCAGTTTGAAACGGCCGTATTAAAAGCTGAACTCATTTCAACGGATGGTCAAACGCCTTATCACACAATAGGTACTTGGCCACTGTATATATGGGCGATGCTCAGCTTGGTGATTGGTTGGCTAATAAGAAAGCCAAAAAGCTAGATTCGAGATTCGAGATTCGAGATTCGAGATTCGACGAAAGGTGATTGGAGGGTTGACTGACTGGGTCAACCCTTTTTATTGCTGTGGTTTTACGTTGATACTGTATTATGGTTCAGGAGCTTACGGCTTAAGGGCTTTACGACTAAACCCTTTAGAACCACATTTAATGCATGGAATGATATTGGTTGGGTGGTTATATTCAGTTTGGTGACCACACTCGTCACATACCAAGGTTCCTAAGCCTATGACTTCACCCGCTTGATACAGCCCCTGATGTTCTAAATCTTGGAACAGTTCAACCCACTCCACCTTAGTGCGGTCAGTGATATCCAACAGTCCTTGCCAAATAGAGTCTGCAATCATCAAATAGAATGGACCACTTTTACTCTCTTCATAGCTTTCAGAAAACTCTTTTAAGTCCGACTTCACGTAGGCAGAAATCAGCGATAGTTCATCTTTGGTCATGTCGTTGGCTGCTTTCGCATACTTGCCTGACGTTTCGATTTTGTTGTTGAGCTCTTCAGGACTATGCTTCAGCGTTTCAATCACCTCTTCGACTACTTCTTCATAGAGCGCTTTTTTCTTCGGCATAACAACCTCCTTAAGATAACCAACCTTTTAGTGAGCAAACGGGTGCGCTGCAATGCACTCCCGCTCACAAACAAATGCAATTCATACTCTTAAGTATAGTTGCCCTGCGAAATTCAGTGAAAATTACACAATCTACTAGGTAGCAACTGCAAGTATGAAGGGTATAACTATTGTTGTACTCAGCTCCTTTAGGTATTCTATGACGATCTGTAAGATTCTGTTCTAACCGAACTCACAAATTCCAAGATAACCGGATACCATCGATGCAAGAACAATATAACCCGCAAGAGATTGAACAAAAGGTTCAACAACACTGGGATAACAGCGAAACTTTCGTTGTAAGTGAAGACCCAAACAAAGAAAAATTCTACTGTCTTTCTATGTTCCCTTACCCAAGTGGCCGACTGCACATGGGTCACGTGCGTAACTACACCATCGGTGATGTGGTATCTCGTTTCCAACGTCTACAAGGCAAAAACGTAATGCAGCCAATTGGTTGGGATGCATTCGGCCTACCTGCAGAAAACGCAGCTGTTAAAAACAACACAGCGCCTGCACCATGGACTTACGAAAACATTGAGTACATGAAAAACCAGCTTAAACTTCTAGGCTTTGGTTACGACTGGAACCGTGAATTCGCAACATGTACTCCAGAGTACTACCGTTGGGAACAAGAGTTCTTCACTAAGCTTTACGAAAAAGGCCTGGTTTACAAGAAGACATCTTCTGTTAACTGGTGTCCAAACGACCAAACAGTACTAGCAAACGAGCAAGTAGAAGACGGTTGCTGCTGGCGTTGTGATACTCCAGTAGAGCAAAAGAAAATTCCACAGTGGTTCATTAAAATCACGGAGTACGCTCAAGAGCTACTAGACGATCTCGACAACCTTGAAGGTTGGCCTGAAATGGTTAAGACCATGCAGCGCAACTGGATCGGCCGCTCTGAAGGTGTTGAGCTGTCTTTCGCTGTCAACGGCGAAGAAGCGCCACTGGAAGTTTACACAACTCGTCCAGACACACTGATGGGTGTTTCTTACGTGGGTATCGCTGCAGGTCACCCTCTTGCAGAGAAAGCATCGAAGAACAACCCAGAGCTTGCTGCATTCGTTGAAGAGTGTCGTAACACTAAAGTTGCTGAAGCTGAACTAGCAACGATGGAAAAGAAAGGTATGGATACTGGCCTAACGGCTATCCACCCTCTTAACGGTCGTGTTGTTCCTGTTTACGTAGCAAACTTCGTTCTTATGGATTACGGCACAGGTGCGGTAATGGCGGTTCCTGCTCACGATCAACGTGACTACGAATTCGCAACTAAGTACGGCATCGACATTATCCCAGTAATCAAACCTGAAGACGGTTCTGAGCTAGATGTGTCTGAAGCGGCTTACACCGAGAAAGGCGTATTGTTCGATTCTGGTGAGTTCGATGGTCTTGCGTTCCAAGAAGCATTCGATGCAATTGCTGCGAAGCTTGAAGCTGAAGGTAAAGGTAAAAAGACAGTAAACTTCCGTCTACGTGACTGGGGTGTATCTCGTCAGCGTTACTGGGGTGCTCCAATCCCAATGGTAACCACTGAAGACGGTGAAGTTCACCCTGTCCCAGCAGACCAATTACCAGTAATTCTTCCTGAAGATGTGGTAATGGATGGCGTAACTAGCCCAATCAAGGCAGACAAATCTTGGGCTGAGACAACGTTCAACGGCGAACCAGCTCTACGTGAGACTGACACGTTCGATACGTTTATGGAGTCTTCTTGGTACTACGCACGTTACTGTTCACCACAAGCAGACGACATTCTAGATCCAGAGAAAGCAAACTACTGGCTACCAGTTGACCAATACGTTGGTGGTATCGAGCACGCTTGTATGCACCTGCTTTACTCTCGTTTCTTCCACAAGCTTCTACGTGATGCTGGTTACGTGACGTCTGACGAACCGTTCAAGCAACTACTATGTCAAGGCATGGTTCTGGCTGACGCTTTCTATCACGAAAACGAAAAAGGCACCAAAGAGTGGATTGCACCGACTGACGTAACGGTTGAACGTGACGGTAAAGGTCGCATCGAAAAAGCAGTCGACGATCAAGGCCGCGAAGTTGAGCACTCAGGCATGATCAAAATGTCTAAGTCTAAGAACAACGGTATCGACCCACAAGAGATGGTAGACAAGTACGGCGCTGATACAGTACGTCTATTCATGATGTTTGCATCACCTGCAGACATGACGCTTGAGTGGCAAGAGTCTGGCGTTGAAGGAGCTAACCGCTTCCTTAAACGTGTTTGGAAATTGGTTCACGCTCATTCTTCTAAAGGTGCAGCTGAATCTGTTGACGCTTCTGCGCTATCTGGCGACCAAAAAGCACTTCGTCGTGATATCCACAAGACTATCGCGAAAGTAACGGACGATATTGGCCGCCGCCAAACGTTCAACACAGCTATCGCTGCAATCATGGAACTAATGAACAAGCTAGCGAAAGCACCTCAAGAGTCTGTACAAGATCGTGCAATTCTTGATGAAGCGCTAAAAGCAGTAGTTCGTATGCTTTACCCTATGACTCCACACATCTCTTACGAAATGTGGATTGCACTTGGTGAATCAAACGTAGACTCAGCAACATGGCCAACTTTCGATGAGAAAGCGCTAGTTGAAGACGAGAAGACTATCGTTGTCATGATCAACGGTAAGCTACGTGCGAAGCTAACGGTTGCTGCTGACGCGACAGAAGAGCAAGTTCGTGAACTTGGTCTAAACGATGAGAACGCTAAGAAGTTCCTAGATGGCCTAACGATTCGTAAGGTTATCTTCGTTCCTGGTAAGCTTCTAAACATCGTTGCTAACTAATTTCGTTAGTACAGTGCAATTGCTAAAGAATTAACGAACTTAATTCATCAAAAGCAGTCTGTAGACAGGGTAGCTAATTGCCCTGTCTACTTATTTAAGCGCTTTAGATTTGAGCCTAACAACTCAATCTAGCTAAAGCCTTTAAATAAGTATTCTACCTTCATGAGAGCCATCAAATAATGCGCCTGATTTCACTATCTTCATTGAAAGTTACTATTGTTGTTTTAACCGTCAGCCTGTTAAGTGCGTGTGGTTTCCACCTGCGTGGTGATTACTCCGTACCAGAAGAACTCAACAAGATCTCCGTAACCAGTTATGACCAATACAGTACGTTTACACGTATGATGAAAGGTCAGCTACGCATGAATGATGTAGAAATCGTGCCACCTGCTGAAAATACCCCTAACCTACACATTATTAGTGAGAGCGTTGGTGAGCGTACCCTTTCTCTATACCAAAACACTCGTGCTGCTGAAATTGAACTTACGTTTTATGCTTCGTATCGCGTAACTATCCCAGACCTTGGCTCAAAGACATTCTCAACCAGTGTAACCCGTAGTTATCTAGACAACCCACTGACTGCACTTGCGAAGTCGGTTGAACGAGACATGATTGAAGATGAGATGCGCAAGTTGGCAACAAGCCAAATCCTACGTCAAATGGCTCGACTAAAAGCGAACATCGCAGCTGATAGCATGGATTTAGAAGCGTTAGAACACGTTCAAGTGAAAGAGCTCGAAAAGCAATACAACATCAAGAATGTTGAAATTGACGACGTTGAGATCGTACCGGCTTCAGAAGAGCAACCAACACTTAGCGAACCGGCTGAGTAATAGGTTTATTTGATGCGTATTTTTGCTGACCGCTTATCAGAGCAACTTGCTAAACAGCTAAGCAGTGTTTACCTCATTTTTGGTAACGAGCCTCTGCTATTACAAGAAAGCCGAGAAGCAATTCAAAAAGCTGCAAAACAACAAGGTTTTGAAGAACGTCACCGCTTTGCTATTGATAGCAGCCTCGACTGGAATCAAGTCTACGACTGCACTCAAGCACTGAGCCTGTTCTCTAGCCGTCAAGTCATCGAACTTGAATTACCAGAGTCAGGCGTCAATGCCGCGATAGCAAAAGAGCTACTCGCGATCTCCGAGCATATCCACAGTGATATCCTATTGATCTTGGTCGGCACTAAGCTAACCAAAGCTCAAGAGAGCGCGAAGTGGTTTAAGGCGCTCTCGAATCAAGGTCACTGGGTCAGTTGCTTGACTCCAGATGTCAGTCGACTTCCTCAGTTTGTCCAAGCTCGCTGCCGTCAAATCGGTTTGACGCCAGATCCTGAAGCGATTCAAATGCTGGCACAATGGCATGAGGGTAACCTATTTGCACTAACCCAAAGCCTAGAAAAACTGGCTCTCCAATACCCAGATGGAAAGCTCACACTAGTACGCTTAGAAGAATCGCTGAGTCGCCATAACCATTTTACTCCATTCCATTGGAGTGATGCGTTATTAGCAGGCAAAGGAAACCGAGCACAACGGATCCTGCGTCAGCTAGAAGCCGAGGGTATAGAGCCAGTCATTTTACTGCGTAGTATCCAACGTGAACTTGCCCTGTTGTTGCAAATGCAGCAACAAATGAAACAGATGCCGATTGGTCAAGTCTTCGACAAACACCGCATCTGGCAATCTAAAAAGCCTCTTTATAACGCCGCGCTAACAAGAGTTTCGATTTCTCAATTACACTCTTTGTTCGCGTTGCTCACCCAAGCTGAATTGATGACAAAGACTCAATATGAGCAGTCGCCTTGGCCACTAATTCATCAGTTAAGCGTAGAGTTTTGTATCCCTTCAGCTTCAATACCATTTCACGCATAAAAGCGTGGTATATTCTAGGGTCAACAGCCCCTAAAAAGCTAAATTCAGATTAAAGGAACACCCCGTGTTACGTGAAGAACTAAAAGATTTTCTTGCAGACAAAGCCGACGACATGAAAGCAGAATCGATTGTGACTATCGATGTAGAAGGCAAATCAAGTGTGACTGATTACATGATTGTTTGTACTGGCACCTCTAAGCGCCATGTTGCTTCTATTGCACAGCATGTTGCTGATGAAGTACGTAAAGCAGGCATGCAACCACTAGGCATGGATGGCCAGCAAGAAGGTGAATGGGTTGTTCTAGATATGGGCACAAGCATGCTCCACGTTATGCAAGAAGAGCATCGTGAACTGTACCAACTAGAAAAACTTTGGGGCTAAGCTTTGAAGATCCAGTTAATCGCAGTTGGTACAAAAATGCCAAAGTGGGTTGAAGAAGGCTTTAAAGAATATAAACGCCGCTTCCCTCATGATATGCCATTAGAACTCATTGAAATCACTGCGGGTAAACGCGGTAAAAATGCGGATATTGCACGTATTCTTCAAAAAGAAGGCGAAGCAATGTTGGCAGCGGTTCCGAAAGGTAACCGCATTGTCACGCTTGATATCCCAGGTAAAAAATGGGATACCCCTCAGCTGGCAGAGCAATTGGAAAGTTGGAAATTGGATGGACGCGACGTTTCTATCCTTATTGGCGGGCCTGAAGGACTAGCACCTGCATGTAAAGCGGCAGCAGATCAAAGTTGGTCTCTATCGGCACTTACTCTCCCTCACCCATTAGTACGCGTTATCATGGCTGAAAGCTTGTATCGAGCTTGGAGCATCACTGCTAACCACCCTTATCATCGAGAATAAGCGTTAATGTTACGTAAACGTAGCCAAATCCGTGACTACAAAGCAGAAGCACGACTATTTACTAGCCGTGCTTTTGTTGCGTTTGCAGGGATCATAGTGATGATGTCGATGTTGGTTATGAATCTTTACAACATTCAAATCAACCAATATCAGGACTATAAAACCCGCTCTAACGACAACCGTATCAAGGTCGTTCCAATCGCACCCAACCGAGGTTTGATTTACGATCGCAACGGTGTACTTCTTGCTGAAAACCGCCCTGTTTTCAATCTAGAAATCACACCAGAAAAAATAAAAGATATGGATGACACGCTCGCCCGCCTACAAGCGTTAATCGAGGTCCCACCAGAACGTGTCGAGCGTTTTAATCGTGATCGTCGTAATTCACGACGCTTCAAGTCAGTACCGATTCTGAACCAACTTACAGAAGAACAGGTTGCGGTCTTTTCTGTAAACCAACATAAGTTCCCTGGTGTTGAGGTCACTGGCACGTTAAAACGTTTTTACCCTTATGGTGATGTGCTGACTCACGTTATTGGTTATGTATCGCGCATCAATGACCGTGATATGCAGCGCCTAGCACGAGAAGAGAAAGACGCCAATTACCAAGCGACTCGCGACATCGGTAAACTTGGCATTGAACGCTACTACGAAGACATGTTGCACGGTACCGCTGGCTATCAAGAAGTCGAAGTAAACAGCCGTGGACGAGTGATCCGTACCCTTAAGTTTGTACCTTCGGTTCCGGGTAAAGATATCGTGCTCAACTTGGACATCAAGCTACAACTATACGTACATAAGTTACTTGATGGCCGCCGTGGTTCAGCTATCGTTCTCGACCCGAAAGACAATGGCGTGTTAGCTATGGTATCTAGCCCAAGCTACGACCCAAATGCATTTGTACATGGTATATCCTCTAAAGGTTACAACGCACTGCTTCAAGACAAAGACCGACCTTTAGTTAACCGTGCAACGCTAGGTATTTATCCACCAGCATCGACGATCAAGCCATTCATTGCTGTTGCGGCTTTGCAAGAAGGTGTCATTACACCGAATACCACACGTAACGACCCTGGCTACTGGAAGATCCCGAACTCTAAAACCAGACCATTCCGTGACTGGTTGCGTTGGGGGCACGGTGTCGTTGATATAGAGAAAGCGATTGAAGAGTCAGTGGATACTTTCTTTTACCAAATTGCTTATGATCTCGGAATTGACCGCATATCCAAATGGATGATGATGTTCGGCTTTGGTGACTACACTGGCATCGATATTTATGAAGAAAGCAAAGCCAATATGCCAACTCGTGATTGGAAAATGGCAAGACACCGTGTGCCTTGGTACCAAGGTGACACCATCCCTGTTGGCATTGGACAAGGCTACTGGACAGCAACACCAATGCAGATTGCAAAAGCCACATCAGTTTTGGTGAATGAAGGTGAAGTAACAGCCCCTCATCTACTTCGTTCAACCATTGATAACGGCCGCCCATTCGATGAACAAATTATGTCGGATATTGAAACTTACCCACCGCTAACCGGAGTTAAGAAGAAGTATTGGGACATCGCTCAGGAAGGTATGAGGCTGGCTAACCACGGTAAGAAAGGCACCGCAAGACGTTCATTCCAGAAGATGTCTTACCAAACTGCTGGTAAATCGGGTACCGCGCAGGTATTCGGCTTAAAAGAAGATGAAGAGTACAACGCGGATGAAATCGCAGAGCACTTACGCGATCACGCCCTCTTTACGGGTTACGCGCCTTTTGAAGATCCTGAAGCAGTCGTGACTATCGTTCTAGAGAACGCAGGTGGCGGTTCGTCTAACGGCGGACCAGTAGTAAGAAGAATTTTAGACCATATTATCCTTGCAGAAGATTATCAAAGTGAGCCAATTAAATAATGAAACTTGATCCTTCAACTGGACGAAATAGAGCCCTATTCGAAAGGCTGCATATCGACCTGCCGCTTTTGCTCGGCATTCTGGTTTTAATGGGCTTTGCCCTACTGATCATGTACAGCGCAAGCGGACAAAGTCTTGCTATGATGGATCGCCAAGCAATGCGTATGGCTCTATCTTTAGGTGTGATGATCTTCCTAGCGCAAATCTCACCTCGCACTTATGAGACCTTGGCACCACTGCTGTTTGCTGGTGGTGTCATCTTACTATTAGGCGTGTTGTTCTTTGGTGAAGCCTCGAAAGGTGCCCAGCGTTGGTTAAACTTCGGCTTTGTTCGATTCCAGCCCTCAGAGCTATTAAAGCTTGCAGTGCCTTTGATGCTGGCACGATTTATCGGTAAGCGTTCACTTCCACCTACCTTCCAAACATTAGCGATCTCGCTAGTGATGGTATTTGTACCGACGATTCTAATCGCAAAGCAACCCGACTTAGGTACATCTATCCTTATCGCCGCATCCGGTATCTTCGTGATATTCCTGGCAGGTATCAGTTGGAAAATCATTGCTAGTGCGGCAATCGCGTTGGGGGCGTTTATCCCAATCTTATGGTTCTTCTTGATGCGTGAATATCAAAAAGTACGTGTAAGAACCCTTTTTGACCCTGAATCAGATCCATTAGGTGCGGGTTACCACATCATTCAAAGTAAGATTGCGATAGGTTCTGGTGGTATATCAGGAAAAGGTTGGCTGCAAGGCACTCAATCTCAACTAGAGTTCATCCCAGAGCGCCACACCGACTTCATTTTTGCGGTAATTGCCGAAGAGTGGGGCATGATTGGTATCTTGTTCTTGCTTGCTATCTATTTGTTTATTATTGGACGTGGCTTAGTGCTTGCTAGCCAAGCTCAAACCGCATTCGGCCGAATGATGGGCGGCAGTATTGTACTGAGCTTCTTCGTCTACATTTTTGTAAACATTGGCATGGTAAGTGGCATTCTACCTGTGGTTGGTGTTCCTCTTCCTCTAGTCAGTTATGGCGGTACTTCAATGGTTACCCTTATGGCTGGTTTTGGTATTTTAATGTCAATCCATACACACAGAAAAGCATTCTCAAAGGCGACCTAATCGATGTCTATTACAACGTTCTCAAAAAAAGCATCCCTGGTTGATGAGCTGCCATTCAAAAAAATAGCCTCTATCTTAGGGCTAGCGATTTTAATCAATGGCTGTTCTTCACAGAAGCCAACAGGTCGCTACGATATTGATTCAGATATTGCGCCAGACGCACCGATCTCGGTAGAGCATTTAGAAGATGCTCACCCTCAGTATGAACCTTATAGTTTAGGTGGTAACACGGATTACACTCTGCGTGGCGAAGACTATAAGATCGTCAAGGAGACGGAAGGATTTACCGAGAAAGGAAAAGCCTCTTGGTACGGTAAGAAATTTCATGGTCATTTAACGTCTAATGGCGAAATCTACGACATGTATTCGATGTCTGCAGCACACAAAACATTGCCTATTCCAAGCTACGTAAAAGTGACCAATACCGATAATGACAAAACAACGATTGTACGCATCAATGATCGTGGTCCATTCCATGAAGGCCGAATCATTGACCTTAGTTATGCGGCCGCTTACAAGCTCGATGTATTAAGAACCGGCACTGCAAATGTTGAGATAGAAGTCATTACTGTAGCTATGCCAACCGACGCTAAGAAAAAGGCCGCTTTGCCACAATTTATTATTCAAGTTGCCACATCTCCACATGAAGATAGAACAGAGAAGTTAGCTAAAGATCTAGCCGAAAAACTAGAAGTAGCAACGTTCTTGCAGTCAAATGATGACAACTACCGTCTGATGATTGGGCCATTTCATGACTATGCTCTGACTCAAGAAAAATTAGAACAAGTTAAGCTAATGGGTTACCCGTCAGCTTATATAAAAAAACACACCCTAACTCGCTAATTAATCTAACAGTTACTTCTGGTAATCAGCGCTCTGGTGTGACAGAGTGATTCTGTTAATATATGAATAGTTCACCAAATAATTGCATTCAAAATGATTAAATCTAATAAACTTGTTAAATCGATTTTTGCTACTTCTGTTGCTCTTTCTGCAACGATAGCTACATCGTCATTCGCCGCTCCTATTGTTGTTCCTGATGCACCTCAAATCGCCGCTAAAGGTTTTGTTCTGATGGATTACCATTCAGGCAAAGTA
Source organism: Vibrio sp. 10N.286.55.E10 (assembly GCF_002872555.1). Lineage (NCBI taxonomy): Bacteria > Pseudomonadati > Pseudomonadota > Gammaproteobacteria > Vibrionales > Vibrionaceae > Vibrio > Vibrio sp. 10N.286.55.E10. Next base: position 178,687 of record NZ_MCSD01000059.1, on the reverse strand, counting down.
CTAGCAGAGAAAGAGATGAATACTCAACTTTCTCCAGCAAGTTTAACCAAGATGATGACGAGCTACGTAATTGGCCAAGAGCTAGAGCGTGGCAACATCAACTTAAACGACGATGTTGTAATCAGTGAAAATGCTTGGGCTAAAAACTTCCCAGATTCATCTAAGATGTTCGTTGAAGTAGGTACAACGGTTAAAGTTGAAGAACTGAACCGCGGTATCATTGTTCAGTCAGGTAACGATGCTTGTGTTGCCATGGCTGAACACATCGCCGGCTCTGAAGATGCATTCGTTGACCTAATGAACGCATGGGCAAGCTCTATCGGTATGAAAGACACGCACTTTGCTAACGTGCACGGTCTAGACAACCCGAACCTATACTCAACGCCTTACGATATGGCGCTACTTGGTCAGGCGCTGATTCGTGACGTTCCTGATGAGTACCGTATCTACTCGCAGAAAAAATTCACTTACAACGGCATCACCCAATACAACCGTAACGGTCTGTTATGGGATAAGAGCATGAACGTTGATGGCATCAAAACGGGCCACACAAGCAATGCAGGTTACAGCCTAGTAAGCTCAGCGACCGAAGGCAAAATGCGCCTAGTTGCTGTAGTTATGGGCACCAAGAATGCTAATGCTCGTAAAACAGAAAGCAAAAAACTGCTTAGCTACGGCTTCCGTTTCTTCGAAACAGTGGCGCCACATACAGCGGGTGAAACCTTCGTAGAAGAGAAAATCTGGATGGGTAGCAAGGACACAGTTGCGCTAGGTGTCGATGAAGATACTTTCGTAACTCTACCTCGTGGCCAAGCTAAGAACCTAAAAGCAAGCTTCGTACTTGAGAAAGAGCTAGAAGCGCCAATCAGCAAAGGCGATGTAGTTGGTAAACTATTCTACCAAGTCGACGGTGAAGACGTTGCTGAATACCCACTACTAGCACTTGAAGATGTAGACCAAGGCAGCCTATTCAGCCGCCTATGGGACTACCTAGTTCTTCTGTTCAAGGGTTTATTCTAAACCAGCCAAAGGTTTGTTCTAAGTAAAACCTAAGCTTGTTGTATAGCTAACCTAATGAGTAAGTTCATGATTTACTCATTAGTGAGCCAAAAGCCGCCATGTGCGGCTTTTGTTGATCTTGAGTTCAGTGATATTTACACGTAATATTCCGCCTTATTACTCGTGTCTGTTGACCGAACACGCTTTTTATCGACATTTCGCCAATTTGCGAGAGTCTAGCCTTTTGGAGCTAATCATGAACATCAATTCTGATGCAAAACTAAAAGATCTCTTAGAGTTCCCTTGTTCATTTACTTACAAAGTAATGGGCCACGCTAAGCCAGAACTAACAGAGCTAGTGCTAGAAGTGATCCAGCGTCATGCTCCTGGTGACTACAGCCCAACACTAAAACCGAGTGCGAAAGGTAACTACCACTCTGTTTCTATCAATATTACTGCGACTTCAATCGAGCAAGTAGAAACTCTTTATAAAGAACTGGGCGAGATCGAAATCGTTCGTATGGTTCTGTAATCTCCGATTACACATCAAAAACAGCGGCTTATTGCCGCTGTTTTTGTTTAAAGCCCCCTAACGAGTTCAAATTCATTCAACTTAATTTTCAATAAATACAAAGAAAGTTGAAAAACCTTGCAGTCCGTCTGTAGTTAGAATCATGTTTCGCGTTTATAATGCGTTCACTTTATTAATCCTTGAGGGAGTGCAGCTTTGCAAAATAAGCTAATCGTAAAAAAATTAGGCCGTCAGGATTACGAACCTGTATGGAAAGCCATGCATAAGTTCACAGACGAACGCACGGAAGAAGACGTAGACCAAGTTTGGTTGGTTGAACACAACCCTGTCTTCACTCAAGGACAAGCAGGCAAAGCTGAGCATGTATTAAATGCCGGTGATATCCCTGTGATACAAAGCGATCGCGGTGGCCAAGTGACTTACCACGGCCCAGGCCAATTAGTTGCTTACTTTCTGATTAACATCCGCCGCAAGAAATTCGGAGTACGTGATTTGGTTACTCATATCGAGAACCTCGTAATCAATACTCTGAAAGCTTACAATATAGATTCAGCTGCCCGACCTGACGCTCCTGGTGTTTATGTCGATGGCAAGAAAATCTGTTCACTCGGATTACGTATTCGACGTGGCTGCTCGTTCCACGGGCTAGCACTTAACGTCGATATGGACCTGTCTCCATTCCTACGTATTAACCCATGCGGTTACCAAGGTATGGAAATGGCGCAGGTAAGCCAACTTGGCGGACCAAGTGAACTGGAAAACGTTGAGCAACAGTTAATACAAGAGCTCGTAGAGCTACTCGGCTATGACCAAGTAGACATTCAAGCCACCAGTAACATTACAGCAGAAGCATAAAATCATGAGCAAACCAATCCAAATGGAAAAAGGCGTTAAATATCGTGACGCTGACAAAATGGCATTAATTCCCGTAAAGAATATGCCTGCTGAACAGAAAGAAGTTCTACGTAAGCCTGAATGGATGAAGATTAAACTTCCTTCAGACAGCCATCGTATTCAAGAAATCAAATCAGCAATGCGCAAAAACAACCTGCACTCAGTTTGTGAAGAAGCGTCTTGCCCTAACCTAGCCGAGTGTTTCAACCACGGTACGGCAACGTTTATGATTCTTGGCGCTATCTGTACTCGTCGCTGCCCGTTCTGTGATGTTGCCCATGGTCGTCCTGTTGCTCCTGAAGCAGAAGAGCCGAAGAAACTGGCTAAGACGATTAAAGACATGAAACTGAAGTACGTAGTAATCACTTCAGTTGACCGTGATGACTTGCGTGACGGCGGTGCTCAGCACTTTGCTGACTGTAACCGTGAGATTCGCGAGCTAAACCCAAATATTCGTATCGAAACACTGGTTCCAGACTTCCGCGGTCGTATGGATGTTGCGCTTGATCTAATGAAAGACAACCCGCCAGATGTTTTCAACCACAACCTAGAGACAGCACCACGTCTATACCGTAAAGCGCGTCCAGGTGCGAACTACAAGTGGTCTCTTGATCTACTGAAGAAATTCAAAGAACAGCACCCTGATATCCCAACAAAATCAGGTGTGATGATGGGTCTTGGTGAGACGAAAGAAGAGATCGTTCAAGTACTGAAAGACCTTCGCGAACATGGTGTGACTATGCTGACACTAGGCCAATACCTAGCACCAAGCCGTCACCACTTACCAGTAGAACGCTACGTGCCGCCTTCTGAGTTCGATGAACTAAAAGAGATTGCTCTAGAGCTTGGCTTCACTCACGCAGCGTGTGGCCCGTTTGTACGCTCTTCTTACCATGCAGATCTACAAGCTCAAGGTATGGAAATTAAGTAATCACGATTGCTTAACTAAAAATACAAAGGCGCTGAATATTATGTTCAGCGCCTTTTTTCTATCTTCTTGGTGCCGCTAAAAACAACAAAGCCACTCATTAAGAGTGGCCTTGAATAGCAAATATAATGATGTAGCCGTCAGCTGGTCACTATCCGAAAGAAGCCCAAATAACCGTTGCCACCAAGATTGGGCAGACAAATTTCACATACATTGGCCAAACTTTACCAAACCAACCCAGTTGAAAATCAGGGCAGCCTTGCTCAAGCTCTCTCACTTTTGAAGCTCGGCTCCACACCCAGCCACCAAACAGGCAAAACATCAATGCCGCTACAGGTTGAAGGTATTGAGTTGCAATCATCGCTACCATGCCAAACATCGCAGCAAAGTTGTAAACAATCACCACACTAAACAGCGCGATAGCACCACCAATCACCCAGCTTGTTGGCGTTCGTCTAGTATTGAAACGCTCACTCACTAGCGCTACCGGGCCTTCAAGCATCGAGATAGAAGAAGTCAGTGCAGCAATCGTTAGTAGTAAGAAGAAGACAATTGCGAAGATCTGACCAAGCACACCTAAACTATCAAACATCAACGGCAGAACCGTGAATACTAGCGTGTCAGAACTTAATAGTGAGCCGTCTTCCGCGTAGATTTGAACGCCTTTTTGCATCGCAACAAACATTGCAGGCATCACCACTAGTCCAGCAATAAAAGCGACAGCAGTATCAACCAAAGTAACGTTCATTGCCATTTTTGGCAGGTTTTCTTTCTTACTTAAGTAAGAGCCATAAACCAACATTGAGCAGCCACCAATGGTGAGCGAAAAGAAACCCTGCCCCATTGCCGCCAGAATCAGTTTTCTATCCCACACTTTCTCAAAGTCTGGAACGAGGTAATGTTTTAGGCCTTCCATTGCACCAGATTGCGTCATGATGTAAACAAACAATAAGCCAAATAAAACAAACAGCGCAGGCATCAAACGAGTCGACCACTTCTCGATACCTTGCTTAACACCGCCCTGTACAATCAAGATAGTCAGTACATAGAACGCGACGGTACCAAATACGTTGCGCTCAACACTGAAGCCTTTAAACCAATCAGCAGCAGCCTCTAGACCAATCAGATCCGCAACAGCTCCAATTAGGAAGCAAATCAACCAACCGCCAACAATGCTATAAAAGGCTAGCACTGCACTTGGAACACTCAATCCAATCCAACCGACAAACTCACCGACTTTCTTACCCAAAGGGTTTGTCGTCAAAGATCGCATGCTATCAACTGGGTTTGCTTGGCCGTGACGGCCGATAGCCATCTCTACCACCAGCATAGGGAAAGCAACCACGAAGATCATGATCAAATAGACCAAAAGGAAAGCACCGCCACCGTTGCTGGCAACTTGAGTCGGGAAACCCCAAATATTACCCAAGCCAACCGCTGCACCAGCCGCTGCTAAAATAAAGCCTAAACGAGAGCTAAAGTGCTCTCTTGAAGAGGAAGATTGTTGGTCCATATTGCCCGCATTAAAAATCAGTGAACTAGTTGAGAAGTACAGTAATAAAAAGCAATGATAGGCACAACCAATAAATGAACAATTCTCTGATTTTTACAATCAATGCGCTATTTAGAACCACAAAATTAACAAATAACCAGTCTTATCATTCAATCATAAGCAATAAAGCAAAGTGGCGGGCTTGAGAAGCAAATCGATTAAATAGAGATAAATACTCGTTGCGTGGTTCCATTTATACAAACAAAAAGAGCACCAACCGGTGCTCTTGCTATTCATCATTAGATTCACATTAAATTGTGAATACTTGGTAATCTTTTAGGTTCGGAATAATTTCATGCAGTTCTTGCTCTTGCTCTGCCATCTCATCAAGTGAATCACAGAACTCAGTGCCTTCTTCTTCCATTTGCTGAGCATGTTCTTTCATTCGCTCTTCAACTTTCAGCTTTAATTCAGCCATGCTGTCAGCCAATTCAGTCAGGTTTAGGCCACCGTCTTGTTTCATCTTTTCTGACATCGCATTAAAAGCGCTAGATATAAATTCTTGGTTAAAGATTTCTTTCGCCTTCTCGAAATCTTCAGACCAGCCATTTGCCATCGAGTCGAAACTGTCTGCTGGTAGTACTAGCTCACCATCTTTGTAGTAACGCGCCTCAAGTTCAGCAAAATACGTCTTCATTGACTCTTTTACATTATCAAACGACTCAGGCGAATCTAGGCTAGCGGCAATATCATCAATAACGTCATTGGCTAATGCTAAGCTCTCGTTAGCCATTTGCTTTGCGCGAGGTAAATACTCACTCATACTTTCACGATACTTTTCAATTGCCGCTTGTTGGTCTGCATCAAGCTCAACTTTCTCACCATGAATATAGAGATCGTTGTTGTTATCGAACACGGCGCTATTGCCATTTACCTGATGAATTTCGACTTTCTGATCATCGATTCGTAATTCATTCTTCAAATCAACTCGACACTGAGCAGCAAAAGTTGGCAGGCTCACGACAGAGATTACCGCTGTTAACGATGCGATTAATACATTGTTTTTCATAAACATTTTGTTTTTCATAAATACATTGCTTTTCATAACATCCTCTCATCAATCTGACAAATTACTATACCTTGGGTGTATGCTTCTTTGTCAGAGCAACGTCTTATATTCCCTAGCCAATTATTCAGTCAACCGATACCACTTCGTAGCAAAACTGTTTATCAGCGACCTTAAACTCAATTTCATCGCCAACTTCTTTACCCATTAACGCCTGACCAAAAGGCGCATTTGCCGTCACGATAGCTACTTCATTGTCATTCCACGTGACAGCCAGTCCCCCAACTCTCGGCCCCATAAAGAAGTGTTTATATTGGTCATGCTCATCAATCACCACCACATAGCTACTCACAGTAACTTTTTCACTGTCACGCAATACAAGGTTTCGATAGCACTGAATATCATCTTCACACTCTTGCACTCTCACCGCTTGTCCGTGGGCAAGATACGAGGCTTCTAGAGCTAAGGTGTCGTACTTGTGTTCTGGCACTGTCTCTTCATCGGTCGCGGCGTCAATGGCACGTTGAGTGGCAGATTGTGCGATACGCAATCGGGATTCGAGTTGCTCAATGATTATTTGTCGAAGCTCAGGCTTATTCATACTATTGGGGTGCTTTTCTATAGGAGCTACAGAATAGAATTAGGTACAATCAGGTGCAAGACATTTGATTCATCAAGCGACGCTATCATGAATAGGCGCCCGCTTTAGCATCAATACGACACTTAATAACTCAGGTAGAACATAAATGATTGAGCAGAAACTAAAACAAGTATTCGGATTCGACTCACTGCGTAATGGACAAAAGCAAGTCATTGATAATGTTCTATCTGGTCACTCAACTGCGGCCATATTTCCTACAGGCTCAGGTAAATCTCTGTGTTATCAATTACCAGCATTAGAATTGCCGCACTTAACCTTAGTGATATCACCGCTGTTAGCCTTGATGAAAGACCAACTCGCTTTCCTGCACAGTAAAGGCATTAGCGCAGCTGCCATCGAATCAAGCCAAGACAGACAAACCACACAACAGGTCATGCAGTCGGTACGTAACGGTGACACAAAGATCCTCATGATCTCAGTTGAGCGCTTGAAGAACGAGCGCTTTCGTCAGTTTATCTCTCAAGTGCCGATCTCACTGCTTGTGGTCGATGAAGCGCACTGTATTTCAGAATGGGGACACAACTTCAGACCAGATTACCTGAAGCTTCCTCAATACCAGAAACAGCTCAATATTCCTCAAGTACTGTTACTGACAGCAACCGCGACGACATCTGTTATCCAAGATATGAAGTCGAAGTTTGAAATTGATGAGGAACGCGTTGTGGTTACGGGGTTCTATCGTCAAAACCTCGACCTGTCGATTCAACCTTGCGAACAAACCAGCAAGCTAGAAACCTTGAGCAATGTCGTCAACCAAGCTTCTCTCGCTCCGACTATTGTTTATGTCACCCTTCAACAAACAGCAGAGATGGTGGCTCAGCAACTTCGAAACGCTGGCGTTAATGCCGTGGCTTACCATGCGGGTCTTAAGCCTGAAAACCGAGATGCAATTCAACATCAATTCATGAATGATGAAGTGAGCTGTATCGTGGCAACCATTGCGTTTGGTATGGGCGTAGATAAGTCCAACATTCGCCGAGTGATTCACTTTGATTTACCAAAATCGATCGAGAACTACTCACAAGAGATCGGCAGAGCGGGACGAGATGGACAAGCTTCTGAGTGTATATTGCTCGCGAACAAACACGGCTTGAGCACACTAGAGAACTTTGTATTTGGCGATACTCCAGACAACATATCGATCCAGGCAGTATTAAAAGAGATCTACGAAAATCAAAACATTGGCGCTTCTGGTTGGAACCAATGGGAGATCATGCTTAACCAACTATCACGTGAATCCAACATTCGTCAGTTACCGCTAAAAACACTGCTGGTGTATCTCGAAATTGAAGGTGTGATTGAGCCGAAGTACAGCTACTTCGCAGACTACAAATTTAAGTTCATTCGCCCGAAACAGCAAATCACCGAACAGTTCCAAAGTGAACGTCGTCAATTTGTCGAAGCGATTTTCCAATGCTCTCCTCAGGCAAGAGTGTGGTGCCAAGTCGACTTCGATGCGCTTTGGACTCATTTCCAAGCTGATCGTCAGCGCGTGATTGCGGCTATCGACTACTTCAATGAACAAGGTTGGATTGAACTGGAAAGCAAGCAGATCACAGATGTCTATGCGATTCACAATACCTCAGAAGATATGATGCAGCTGTCAGAGCGTCTAACTGAGTTGTTTAAGGTAAAAGAGAACAGTGAAATCAATCGTCTTAATCAGATGCTGAGCTTCTTTGAAGCCGACACCTGCCTAAGCTCGCGCCTTGCAAGTTACTTTGCCGATGATAAGGCGCCAGCAAACTGCGGTCATTGCTCTGTATGTCGAGGAGAAGTGGCAATCTTACCAACCGTTGATGTTGAACCTGTCGATGATGAGACGGTGATGACATGGATACATGAGTTTATTTCGACTAGCCAACAACTGATTACCGACGAGGCAATTACTCGCTTCTTATGTGGAATCGCTACCCCGCTTTCAACCAAACTCAAAGCCAGCAAAATGGTTGGTTACGGCAAGCTAGAGCAGCAACCGTTCAGTGATACCTTAGCGCGAGTTAAACAGCTTCCTAGATAAGCCAACTTCCATACTTAGGTAAAAACCGATTAGGCTGTGAAGTCTAGTCGGTATTCAAATACCAACAACACTTTCAACAACATTTCTAAGCCGAACCTCTCAGAGCCTTTCCCTAAAAGAAACTCAACTGACGCATTTGGTCTTTGGGTTGCAGCATTACGCTTAAACCAAGCAGACGTATCTCTCGCCCCTGTTGTCTTTTCAGTATTTCACTTAGCAGTTCTTTGAAGTGTTCACGATCTAAAGAGGCGTGGATATGTTCAATCGTGGTTTGCTGAAAGTCGGCGAACTTGAGTTTGATTCCCTGCTTGATGATCGCTTTAGTTGGGCTGGCTTTTTCTAAGCGAGTTTCGAGCTCAGGAAATAGCTTGTCTTCGATTACCTGCCAACATTCAGCGTAAGTTGAAATATTTTGAGTGAAGGTGCGCTCTACGCCTACCGATTTTCGCTCGCGCTCGATGATAACTTCTCGATCATCAATGCCATGACTGCGCTTCCAGAGTGATGCACCTTGACGGCCAAACTTGAGTAGGAGGTCTCGATAGTCAGACTCTTTAATATCCTTACAAGTAAAGAAACCTGCTTGATGCAGCTTTTCAATGCTCACCTTGCCGACACCGGGAATCTTTTCTAGTGGCAACTCATCAATCACTGATTGTACGTCTTGTGGAGGGATAACAAACTGACCATTGGGCTTATTCAGATCCGAGGCAACTTTGGCTAAGAACTTGATCGGGGCAATGCCAGCCGAAGCGGTCAGGTTGAGTTCATTCCAGATATCACGGCGAATCGACTCAGCAATAAGTGTTGCTGAACCATGACACTGCGTAGAATCGGTGACATCAAGAAACGCTTCATCTAAGGAAAGAGGCTCTATGACAGACGTGTATCGAGAGAAGATTTCACGGATCTTTTTAGATATCTCGACATAGACCGACATTCTTCCCGGCACAACCAATAGATTAGGACAAAGCTGTAGCGCTTTTCCGGTCGGCATTGCAGAGCGAACACCAAACTTGCGGGCTTCATAATTACATGTGCTCAAAACACCGCGTTGCTTCTCATGCCCACCAACAGCTAACGGGCGATTTCGGTAAGCTGGGTTATCACGCATTTCTACAGCCGCATAAAAACAATCCATATCGACATGAATTATTTTTCTTATTTTCTCTTCGCCTGCGCTACACATCTAGGAATGACTCGACCTTACAACTGTATCAATAAACAGTATAATCCAAATTTTATCAGATTTAAAACGATCTCGAGTCCAGCTAAAAAGGTTTCGCTTCAATAGTCATAAGCTCTTCTGATACTATTGTTAACGAGTATTTAGTCTATAAGTAGGGATCGCTTGTGAGTGAAAAAATACTAGTGGTGGAAGATAGCCGAGCATTCCGCAACTACCTGTACCAACAGCTTAAAAATAGCGGTTATGAGGTCGCACTTGCTGAATCTATTGCAGAAGCAAAAAACATCTTGGAACAAGAGACGGATTTCTTATGTGCCGTATTAGATTACTGCTTACCTGACGGGCAAGACGGTGAGATCATTGATCTCGTATTAGGCTATCAACAGAAAATAATTGTTCTTACCGGGATGTTCGACAATCAACTGCGAGAGCAAGTCCTAGCAAAAGGCGTTATTGACTACATACTTAAAGACAGTATGTCATCAGTAAGCTACCTACTCCCTCTGGTTCAAAGAATTTCGAATAATCGCCACCACAAAGCATTGGTTGTCGATGATTCAGCGGTTGTTCGCCGTTACATAGCTCAACTTCTAGAACACCAATATATCCAAACTATCCAAGCCGAAGACGGCGAACAAGCATTAAAGCTTCTTCATAACGATCCCGATATTACATTCGTTGTTACAGACCATGATATGCCGAACAAAGACGGTATAGCGATGATCCGTGAAATTCGACGCGATCACGATAGAAACCAGTTGGCTATTTTAGGGCTATCAGGTAGCGATGACCGCACCATGACAGCGCGATTCCTTAAAGCGGGTGCTAACGATTTCCTTTACAAGCCTTTTAACCAAGAAGAGTTTTTCTGCCGTATCCATCAACTGCTTGATATGAAAGAAGCGGCCAATGAGCTATTTCGACATGCCAACGAGGATGCTCTTACTGGCTTATGGAATCGTCGCTACCTGTTTAATCATCCTTGTAAGGGCTGCGATCAACGAAACATCGCGATGATGGATATCGACTTCTTTAAGAAAGTGAATGATACCTTTGGCCACGATGGTGGTGATGCCGTGCTGATCGATGTAGGGAAAATCATCAAAGATCATTTCAAAGACGATGTCGCTGTGCGCTTCGGTGGTGAAGAGTTTTGTATTCAGTCATGCGGTGCATTTGAGAGCTTTGTTGACAACTTAGAGTCCATGAGAGAAGCCATTGAAAGCCATGTTGTTGAGCATGACTCTCAAAGAATCAAGGTCAGTATTAGCATCGGCGTAACCGATTTAGACGCCAAGTTAGATGAGCAGATCAAAGCCGCTGATGAGCTTCTTTATACGGCAAAAGAGCAAGGTAGGAATCAGCTAGTGTTTGCGCGTAACAGCATGCAAATCGAACAATAGTCATTCGTTTTTGTTTCCATCGTTAATCTGCCAAGATAAATGACTAAGCCTCAAAACCAAAAAAGCTCAAGATGATAATCTTGAGCTTTTCAATTTAAGGGCATAGATAACTCTACCCCTTATGACTGTCACCCATTAAGCGATACGGTCTTTACTCCAAGCCGCTTCTTTTTGTTGGCGCTCAGCCAGCTTCTCTTCACGGTAAGCTTCACGTGCTTCACGCTTCTTACGCGCGTCGCAAGGTTCAGGGCAGTTACATACTTTATCAATACCAACAGCACCTAAGCCACCACAGCTACCTTTCACAACTTTCTTTTGGATAATGTAGCCAATTGACATCGCTGCGATTACTGCAAGAAAAACACCAAATGTAATCAGAAATGTATTCATAATTATCTCGCTTACCTTATTTACCTAAGTATGGCTTAAATGCTTCAGAAGCAATTTCTTTAAAGCCATCTGCTGTTTTTACCACCATGAACACTGGGATGTTATGCTGGTTTGCGACTTCCATTCCTTTTTCCTCACCTAAGACCATAAGGCCAGTAGATAAGCCGTCTGCAGTCATTGAAGACGGGTTTAAAACAGTCACAGAAACCACTTTATGATGAAGAGGCTTTCCTGTTTCTGGGTTGATGATGTGTGAGTAACGAACACCATCACGCTCAAAATAGTTGCGGTAGTCACCAGACGTTGCGATCGCCATATCACCAGGCTCGATGATCTCTTGGATGTTACGTTCGTCAATACTTGGCTTTTCGATGGCAATACGCCAGCCTACACTTTCACGGTTTAGGCCTTTCAAACGGATTTCACCGCCTACTTCTACCATGTAGTTGTGAATACCAATTGAATCAAGGTAATCGGCAACAACATCAACGCCCCAACCTTTTGCAATAGTTGACAGGTCGACATACAAATTAGGCAAGTCTTTAGTTAGCTTGTTGCCTTCAACGCTCAAGTGGTGAATACCAACCTTAGCTTTACGAGCAGCAAGTTCTTCATCTGATGGAACGACTTCCGGACGCGCTTCAGGACCAAAACCCCAAAGATTAACCAATGGGCCAACCGTAACATCCAACGCACCTTCAGTAAGACCGTTCAAACGAATGGCTTCTTTCACAACGATAGCAGTTTGTTCAGATACTTCGAATGCGTCCGCACCTTTGTGTTGATTGAAACGGCTCAGCTCTGAATCTTCACGGTAAGTCGACATTTGATCATTCACTTCTTCAAGTAGACGATCGATCTCAGTATGAACTTCATTAGATTCAGGAAATTCATCACCATTGATATATTTAATATTGTAACTGGTACCCATTGTTGGGCCACTTAAATGCACTTGCTCTCTTGCCTGATCACAGCCCGCAAGAAAAATCAAAGAAGTTAATGCAACAAGCCAAATTCTCACTTGCTTACTCCTGTCTAATGTTAAGGATTTATATAAGGAAAAATAAGAGTAAAAAATAGGTATTTTGAATGCCTTACTCTTTCTTATATAAGCCAGTATGTTGTCAAAAATAGTCTTAGAAAAACAAATGGCTGACTCGTGAGAGTCAGCCATAATATCAATCACTTAAATGGATTAACCACCGAAGTCATCTAGTAGGATGTTTTCATCTTCTACACCAAGATCTTTCAGCATGCCGATAACAGCCGCGTTCATCATTGGTGGACCACACATGTAGTACTCACAGTCTTCAGGAGCTTCGTGATCCTTCAGGTAGTTTTCGTACAATACGTTATGGATGAAACCTGTGTAACCGTCCCAGTTGTCCTCTGGTTGAGGATCAGACAGAGCACAGTGCCACACGAAGTTCTCGTTTGCAGCCGCTAGGCCATCGAAATCTTCAATGTAGAACATCTCACGCTTAGAACGTGCACCGTACCAGTAAGACATCTTACGAGTAGAGTTAAGACGCTTAAGTTGGTCGAAGATATGTGAACGCATTGGCGCCATACCTGCACCACCACCGATGAATACCATTTCATTGTCTGTGTCTTTAGCAAAGAACTCACCAAATGGACCAGAAATAGTACATTTGTCGCCTTCTTTAAGAGACCAGATGTATGAAGACATCACACCAGGAGCTACGTCAGGGTTGTTTGGCGGCGGAGTTGCGATACGCACGTTAAGCTTGATGATGCCTTTCTCTTCTGGGTATGAAGCCATAGAGTAAGCACGGATCGAGTGCTCTTTAACGATAGACTCGTAACGGAACAAGTTGAACTTATCCCAGTCACCACGGTATTCCTCAGGAATATCGTAATCTGCGTATTTCACGTGATGTGGTTCAGCTTCAATCTGAATGTAACCACCCGCGCGGAACGGAACTTCTTCACCTTCAGGGATCGCTAGAGCAAGTTCTTTGATGAAAGTAGCTTCGTTGTTATTCGAGATAACAGTACATTCCCACTTTTTAACACCAAAGATATCTTCGTCTAGTTCAATCTCCATGTCAGTTTTCATAGCAACTTGACATGCAAGACGTTCACCTTCGCGAGCTTCACCTTTTGTGATGTGATCAAGTTCAGTTGGAAGGATGTCGCCACCACCAGACTTAACTTTTACACGACACTGACCACAAGAGCCACCGCCACCACAAGCAGAAGATACGAAGATACCAGCGCCAGCTAGGGCACCAAGTAGCTTGCTACCAGGTTGAGTAACGATCGCCTTTTCAGGGTCGCCGTTTACAGCAATAGTGATGTCACCTGATGGTACTAGCTTAGACTTAGCGAAAAGAATCACTAGTACTAGAGCCAATACAATAATGGTAAACATCGCTACGCCAAGAATAATGCTTTGCATTTGTTATTCCTTATTACTGGGTGCTTACCCTACAGTTGAACACCAGAGAAAGACATAAAGCCTAACGCCATCAGACCAACAGTAATGAACGTGATACCAAGGCCACGAAGACCTGGAGGTACGTCAGAGTACTTCATCTTCTCACGGATACCCGCAAGAGCAACGATAGCTAACATCCAACCCACACCAGAACCGAAGCCGTAAACAACAGATTCCGCAAAGTTGTAGTCACGAGTTACCATGAAAGATACACCACCAAAGATTGCACAGTTAACTGTGATCAGTGGAAGGAAGATACCTAGTGCGTTGTACAAAGGTGGGAAGAAACGGTCTAGAACCATCTCTAGGATTTGTACAAGTGCCGCGATAACACCGATGAATGCGATGAAGTTAAGGAAACTTAAATCGACACCTTCAACAAGCGCGTTTTCTTTCAGGATGTGTGTGTAAACAAGGTTGTTTACAGGAACAGCGATTGTAAGTACTACAACTACCGCAACACCAAGACCAAAAGAAGTTTTAACTTTCTTAGATACCGCTAGGAATGTACACATACCTAGGAAGAAAGAAAGCGCCATGTTTTCGATGAAAATCGATTTAACTAGCAGACTAATATAATGTTCCATGACTACCTTACCCCTTCGCTTCTACTTGTTCTGGTTTGAACACACGAATTGCCCAAATCAAGAAACCAATTAGGAAGAATGCAGAAGGTGCTAGAAGCATCAAGCCATTTGGCTGATACCAACCACCGTTGCTCACTAGAGGTAGTACTTCCATACCAAATAGTTTGCCAGAGCCTAGAAGCTCACGGAAGAAACCAACAGTGATAAGAACGAAACCGTAACCAAGACCGTTACCAAGACCATCGATTAGAGATGGGATTGGCGCAGACTTCATTGCGAATGCTTCAGCACGACCCATTACAATACAGTTAGTAATGATTAGGCCTACGAATACAGATAGCTGCTTAGAGATATCGTATAGGTATGCTTTAAGCACTTGGTCTACCACGATTACTAATGATGCGATGATTGCCATCTGAACGATGATACGCACACTGTTAGGAATGTGGTTACGGATCAAAGAAACGAAGAAGTTAGACAGAGCAGTAACGAACATTACCGCGATAGTCATAACAAATGCTGTTTCTAGCTTAGTGGTTACCGCAAGAGCAGAACACACACCAAGAACCTGTAGCGCGATTGGGTTGTTGTCCAACACCGGCGCTAAGATGCTCTTTTTAATTTCTTTTGCACTAGACATTAGTTCAGACCTCCGTCACGAACTTTTGCTAGGAACGGACCAAAGCCCATATCACCTAACCAGAAGTCAAATGTATGTTGAACACCAACGCTAGTCAGTGTTGCACCAGAAAGGCCATCTACACCGTGCTCAGAACCTTGAGGAGCGCCACCTTTAACAACCTGAATAGCAGGTTTGTGGTTTTCGTCGAATAATTTCTTACCAACGAATTGAGCGCGCCAAGTTGGGTTCTCAACTTCACCACCAAGTCCAGGAGTTTCACCTTGCTCGTAGTAAGTGATACCAGAAACTGTGTTGCCATCAGTTTCTACCGCAACGAATGCGTACATCATTGACCATAGACCGTTACCGTGAACAGGGATGATAACTTTAGAAGTTTCAGCGCCATCTTTCACAAGGTATACAGTACCTGTGTTAGCACGACGAATGATCTTAGCGATGTCATCTTCAGCTGAAAGCTTAATTGACTGAGCTGGATCTTTTGCCGCTTTACGTTGGTCGTATGCAGCAGCATCGCCGTCAACGAAATCACCAGTAGCGAAATCAACTAGACGAGGTTCAATGTTCTCTGCGTACAGTGCTGGAATGTTACCCGCAAGTTCAATGCCCGCAACTTCAAGGATCTTAGTTTGCTGATCCAGAACCGCGTTAGCTTGTTGCTTAGGTTTAAGAACAACTGCAGCTGTTGAAACGATGATTGAGCACACTAAGCTCAATGCGATAACAACAAACAGCGTCTTTTTAATGCTATCGTTATTACTTGCCATAGCGCGCTAGTCTCCGCTTAATGTTCTTCTCGATTACAACGTGGTCAAACAGAGGAGCAAATAGGTTTGCGAATAGAATCGCAAGCATCATGCCTTCTGGGTATGCAGGGTTAACTACACGGATCATTACACACATTGCGCCGATTAGGATGCCGTACCACCACTTACCTTTGTTGGTAAATGAAGCTGATACTGGGTCAGTCGCCATGAAGAACATACCGAACGCGAAGCCACCAAGAACTAGGTGCCAGTGCCAAGGCATGCTGAACATTGCGTTAGTATCAGAACCGATCACGTTAAACAGCGTAGACACAGCAATCATACCGATCATTACACCAGCAATGATACGCCATGAAGCGATACGCATGTATACGATCATCGCAGCACCGATCATAAGTGCTAGAGTCGATACTTCACCGATAGAACCTGGGATGTTACCAATGAATGCGTCCATCCAAGTGATTGCTTCACCAGATGTTACGTTCATTAGTGCGCTACCGCCGCCTTGAGCCCATTGGCTAAGAGCAGTTGCACCAGAGAAACCGTCTGCAGCAGTCCAAACTACGTCACCTGAAATCTGTGCAGGGTATGCAAAGAATAGGAACGCACGGCCAGCAAGTGCAGGGTTCAGGAAGTTACGACCCGTACCACCGAAGATCTCTTTAGCGACTACAACACCGAAGGTAATACCTAGTGCTGCTTGCCATAGAGGAAGTGTTGGCGGAACGATAAGCGCAAATAAGATAGAAGTAACAAAGAAGCCTTCGTTTACTTCGTGCTTACGCACCATACAGAACAGAACTTCCCAGAAACCACCAACGATGAATACCGTTGCGTAGATAGGTAGGAAGTATGTCGCACCAAGTAGCATCTTGCTGCCAACACCTGCATCGGCTCCTAAGGAGGCGCCAAGCATTTCGGTTAGCCAGTAGTGCCAGTTACCACTGATAACAGATGCTAGTTCAGCGCCTGCGTACATATGGTTAAGTGCTGCGATAGCTTGGCCACCCGCGTTGTACATACCCCAGAACATTGCTGGGAATACCGCGAACCAAACCATGATCATGATACGTTTTAAATCAACGCTATCACGAACGTGCGAGCTTTTCTTTGTAATAAGACCTGGCGTGTAGAACACTGTCGCTGCTGCTTCGTAAAGCGCAAACCACTTCTCGTGTTTACCACCTGGCTCAAAATGATGCTCGATGTCTTCAAGAAACTTTTTAAGGCCCATGAAAATTACCCTTCCTTCTCAATCGTATCTAGGCATTCACGAAGTAGTTGACCGTACTCGTACTTACCTGGACATACAAAGGTACACAATGCTACATCTTCTTCGTCTAGCTCTAGCGCACCAAGTGCTTGAGCACTATCAATGTCGCCTGCACATAGATCACGAAGCAGCAATGTAGGTTCCATATCTAGAGGCATTACGCGCTCGTAGTTACCAATTGGAACCATTGAGCGGTCACTACCGTTTGTCGTCGTTGTCATGTTGAACAACTGACCTTTAAACAGGTGACCAAGGAATGAACGAGTAACAGAGAACTTGTTCTTACCAGGCATAGCCCAGCCGAATAGCTCTTTATCACGACCTTCACGTAGAACAGAAACTTGCTGATGGTAACGACCAAGGAAAGCATGTGGACCTGTTGCTTCAGTACCCGTAAGTACAGAACCAGAAATCACACGAACTTCGCCTGGCATTAACTCGCTGTCTGTCAACTCTTCAAGGCTAGCACCAATTTGAGTACGAACTAGACGTGGGTTGTTAACCACTGGACCAGCCAGAGAAACAACACGCTCAGAGTAAATCTCACCAGTAAGGAAAAGCTTACCGAATGCGATAACATCTTGGTAGTTAATGCTCCACGCTACATTTTGTGCATTTACCGGATATAGGTAATGCATATGCGTGCCTGCAAGACCTGCAGGGTGTGGGCCATCAAAAACATGTTCTTCAACGTTAGACTGAGCTGAACGAGGTAAGCTAGTACCTTTTTTACAAACGTACACTTTACCGTTAGTCAGAGTTGAAAGAAGATCTAAACCAGCAACGAAAGCATCAGACTGCTCGTTAATGATTAATTCTGGCTCAGCTGCTAGTGGATTAGTATCCATAGCAGTAACGAAAATAGCCTGAGTTTCAGAATCAACTGCTGGAACCTTGCTGAACGGACGAGTTCGCAAAGCGGTCCATGCGCCAGACTCAACTAACTGAGCTTTAACCGTTTCACGGTCAAGACTTGTTAGTTGGTTAGCTTCATAGCTATTGAACGTGATTTGCTCATTACCTGCTACTTCAATCACTACTGATTGAAGAACACGCTTAGCACCACGGTTCACTTCAATAACTTTACCGCTTGCTGGAGAAGTAAATACAACACCTGGGTTCTTTTTATCTGCAAAAAGAACTTGGCCTTTCTTCACTTCATCACCAACGCGAGCATGCATCGTAGGACGCATACCAACGTACTCTTCGCCAAGCAAGGCGACTTTAGTGATGGACTTACCATCATTAATCACCTGGGATGGAGTTCCTGCGATAGGAAGATCCAAACCCTTCTTTATTGTAATCATACGCACTTGCACTACTTTATCGGGAAAAAGATTCTTTTAATTGCGTAAATTCGGGACGTTTTAAAATCGCCCTTAGACACGACATTACAGTGTCCGGTTTTGATATATTTGAGATACCAAAATCGCAACATTACATTAATAAACTCATCACAAAGATTATGTGAGATTTATCAGGTGCCGTATTCTAGCATTTTTTGACAACTTGATGCCATGACCAATAACTTGAATACGGCCTTTATTTGGTGAGATTTGAAGCATATGGACTCTCAAATATGTATAAATTTGACGAGCCGCACAGATAAAATGGCTTTTGAAACGTGTTTTAAACAAGAGATTAATACTCTGTCACAAACTAATATTTTACGAGTTATGTTGAAACACTGTTAATAAAAACATTACTCATTGTAGGTATTTTCAGCCGTTCGATTTACCATCAGTTTGAGTGATATAACAACGAAAAACAGATGAATTTGACGACAAAAAAGGCGGCATCGCCACCTCTTCTATATTCGTAAGCTTTCTTACTTACCGCCGCCCATACACATCGGGCTATCTGGCACGTTATCTAGCTGCTTCATCCATTCATCTTTTGTATAAGTGTGAATGGACAATGCATGAATATTGTTCGCCAGCTCTTCTGAAAGGGCTTTATTTACCGCTCGATGACGAGCAATAAGACGCAAACCTTCAAACACATCGCTGACAACAATCACTTTGAAATGACTCTCAGAACCAGCCGGAACATTGTGCATATAGCTCTCATTGACCACGTTTAAATGACTTGGTGAAAACTCATTGTGCAATTTTGTTTCGATAACTTCTTGGATCATTGTGATTCCTTAATAACGTATTGGCATTATCCGTGGGGTGAGTATAAACCCTAACAGGTCGAGTGTCTGAGTATTTCATAGCGAATGGCATAGGTTTGGTTGAGTTTTTTCTATCTTGTTCAGCCTGCATTTGAGACAATATCTTTGTTATTTCTTACATAAGTATCTCAAGCAATGAAAACCGAACTTACTCTTCACGACAGAACTTTGACCTTACATCGTTTCCCTAAACGTTCAAATGAAACCCTTCAAGCTTGGGATGCAGGCGACGAATACCTGATCAGTCATGTTGAAGAGATGAACCTTGAACCAGGTAAACACATCCTGATCATGAACGACAGCTTCGGTGCTCTATCGACTTGGTTCTCGAAAGATCATGATGTCACTATGATGAGCGACTCATTTATCTCTCACCGTGGTGCTCTGAAAAACTTGCAGCGTAATCAAAGTAACCGAGTGAACTTCTTGAACACAATGGATGATATCCCACACGGTATCGATCTTGTGATCATGCAGCTGCCGAAAACAAATCGTCACCTAATCTGGCAATTGAGTCAGCTACGCCAAGCTTTGCCGGAAGGCTGCCAAGTGATCGGTGTCAACAAGGTAAAAGAGATTCACACTTCTACGCTTAACCTGTTCGAGAAGTACCTAGGCGAAACCAAAACATCACTAGCGAAGAAAAAACACCGCTTAGTATTCTCGTCTCCAAACTGCCAGCCAATTCAAACGGTAGAGCCTTTTGTTGAATGGGATGTGGACGGTGAAGATATCCGCCTGAAAAATTTACCAAATGTTTACTCAGGGGAAGCACTCGATCAAGGCGCTCGCTATATGCTAGAGCACATCCCTCAAGATCCTGAGCTGCGTCATATCATCGACCTAGGCTGTGGCAACGGTGTATTGAGTGTAAAAGCTGGGCAATTGAACCCACAAGCTCGTATCACTTGTGTGGATGAAAGCTTTATGGCAGTGGAATCAGCACGCCAAAACGTCAAGGATAACCTTGGTGAAGAAGGTAACTTCCAGTTCATCGCCAACAACTGTTTAGATGGCTTCAAGAAAAACAGCACCTACTTAGTGATGTGTAATCCTCCATTCCATCAGCAACAAGCGATTACGGATCACATTGCGTGGCAAATGTTCTGTGATGCAAAGCATGTTCTAAGCAATGGAGGCAAATTAATTGTTATTGGCAACCGACACCTCGGATACGATGTCAAACTAGCAAGACTATTTGGTGAAGCTAACGTTGAAACGCTTGAACTAAACCAAAAATTTGAGATATTACAAGCAACAAGAGAACCTGCGAATTTTAATAAATAAGCAGAAACGACTTCACAAGAATTTAAGATACCGAGCTTCTGGTGTGAATTTAGAAAGGATAAAGGAATGAAAAAACTGATTTTGGCTGCTTCTATTATGGCTTTGACAGCATGTTCAGCCCCTCAGCAAGAACAGATCAATGTAATGCCAGAAGCTTCACTAAGCTCAAGCAACCTTGTACAAGGTAAAACATACACACTAACCAGTAAAGATGTTCGTGCCGCTCAATATGTTGCATTGGTTGATAGTGGCCGTTCAAACATTCAGCCAATTCATGCTAAGCAAAACATGCGTATTTCTCTAGAAAACGCTGTGGCTCAACAGTTAGAGTCTCAAGGTTTTCGTGCAAGCGTAAACAGTGAAAACTCAATTGTTTTAGAAATTCAAGAAGCACTCGTTACCGTAGAACACACCATTATGGAAAACAAAATGGACGGTAAAGTAACGCTTGAAGTTACCGTTGAAACACCGGAAGGTAAGCTCGTTAAAACATTCAACGGTACTGCTACTCGCACAGGAGCATTAAGCGCTTCAAACGATGATATCGCGATAGTGCTTAACGATGTAATCAACTTGGTATTGAAAGAGATTGCCAATGACCAAGAGCTACAAACTTACATGAAGGAACGTTTCTAATGGGTCGCATTCTATCTTTTATTGCATTAATGCTAGTGAGCGTGAGCGTGAGCGTTTGGGCTGGTCCTAAAGTGAACGTAGAAACAACATTAGGCGACTTCACTATCGAGCTTAACCAAGAGCAAGCACCAGTTAGTGCTGAGAACTTTTTAAAGTACGTTGCTGACGGCAGCTACGAAGGTACTATCTTCCACCGTGTTATTCCTGGCTTTATGGCGCAAGGTGGCGGCTTCGATCAAGAGATGAATCAACAAGCGACTTATGCTCCTATCAAAAATGAAGGCAGCAACGGCCTAAAGAATGATACAGCAACGATCGCTATGGCTCGCACTAATGCGCCAGATTCTGCAACTCGCCAGTTCTTCATTAACTTCTCTGATAATGATTTTTTGAACGCAAAAGGTGGTAACCCAGGTTACGCAGTATTCGGCAAAGTAACTGAAGGTTTTGATGTTGTACAAAAAATGGCAACAATTCCAACTAAACGAATGGGCCGCATGTCAGACATTCCAGTCGACCCAATCGTCATCACTAAAGTGACCCTTCTTAAGTAATCCAATGCAACGCCCTTATTTCTTAAGGGCGTTTTTCTATACAAGGACGCCCTATGTCATCAGGCACTCCCTCTCTTTCTTGGATGCAGACTTTTCGCAGCTACCTAGATAAACGCCTACTTTGGGTGTTTATGCTCGGCTGTTCGAGCGGCTTCCCATGGGTTCTTATTGGATCCAACATGTCTGGTTGGTTAAAAGATGCAGGTTTAACACGAGCAGCCATTGGCTACTTTGGTAGTGTGTTTGCCGTCTATGCGATTAACTTTCTATGGGCACCATTGGTAGACCGAGTAAAACTGCCGGTGCTTCACGCAATACTCGGCCAGCGCCGCAGTTGGATCTTTTTCTGCCAAACCATTGTTTTGATTGGCACCTTATTCATCGCAGGCGTCAATCCCGCAGAAAATTTGGCGTTTACCTCAATGTTGGCGCTCGCTATTGCTATTGCCTCAGCCACGCAAGATATCGCGATTGATGCATTTCGTATTGATACCTTCCCAAAATCCGAAGCATCAAAACTGCCGCAAGCTTCTGCAATGGCCGTCATTGGTTGGTGGACAGGGTATTCTCTACCAGGCTACCTTGCCTTTATTAATGCAGACTCAATCGGTTGGAATGGCGTGTATTACGGCATGGCAGGTGTCGTTGTTGTATTAATGCTGTTTACTCTTTTTGTCGGAGAGCCAAACACACAACGTGAAGCCCTACAAGAGCAAGCACAGCAGCGCCACAATAAAGTGGTCGGCTCAAAGCTTGTCGCTTGGTTCAGTGTAACGGTAATTGAACCGTTTTATGATTTCTTCAAAAGAAACGGCGTTCAAGTTGCCATTACTCTATTGCTGTTTGTGTTCCTATTTAAGATAGGTGAAGCCTTCTTAGGTCGCATGTCGATCACCTTCTATAAAGAGATAGGTTTCAGTAACGAACAGATCGGTCACTACTCCAAGTTAATTGGCTGGGGAGCAACCATATTCTTCACTTTGGTAGGCAGTGTCTTCAATGTGAAATTTGGCATTGTACGCGGACTGATGATCGGTGGTGTGGCAATGGCAGCAAGTAATCTAATGTTTGCGTGGATCGCTCAGACAGGCCCGAGTGAAACCTTGTTCTTGGCAACCATTATTGTCGACAACTTCACAACTGCCTTTTCTACCGTTGCGTTTGTCTCTTTCCTAACGTTATTAACAGGCCAAGCGTTTTCGGCAACACAATACGCCTTACTCGCATCCTTAGGTAACTTCGGTCGCACCACACTAGCTTCCTTCAGCGGTGAGTTGGTTGATTACCTCAATGACTGGTCAACCTTCTTTATATTGACTGCTCTCATGGTGATACCAAGTTTGATCATGCTCTATTCGTTGCGCCACTTTTTCACAGATTTACTAGAAAAAGCCAAAACCAACCACGAATAAGAGAAAAAGAAGACAGAATAGAAAGAGGGTAGCTTCACGCTACCCTCTTTTACTTTGTCACTACTGATTTAGTAAACGCTAGTCTGTTGTATCACTCACAATAAGGTTGAAGCCTGTGCCAGCCGAATCGTCGATCGCCACAACTTGATACACCACGCCATCAGCCAAGGTCGCCTGTGCTGAATTAACAGCGATTGTTGATGGGTCACCTGCAACGGTAATCGTTACATAATAAGTTCCCGCTGCAACATAAATGCCATTCGCATAATCTTTGAATTTCACATCACTCAGCGCCGGAGTGCTACCAGAGATCCCCGCATTTTCTGTTAAGTAGATATCCACCGATGCCGCAATTGGGTTAGCAGCGGCGTGGGTAATGTTTAACACCGCACTGGTCGCAACCGGACGACGGTTTTCAGGAACAACCAAAGGTTCCAAATTCAGTGGACTTACTGTCCCTACCGCATAGATGCTGTAATCCATGCCAGCAAATACAGCTAATCCATCAACATCAATAAATGTCGGAGACGTCGTTCCCGTTTCGTATATATCAATATCATAACTGCCTGCTGCTAAATCTAAGAAACCGCGAATTTCTTTAAACATTAAACCATCAAGAGGAGCAAACTTAGCAGAATTAACAAATACATCTACAGCTGGTGCGCCATCGACCAAATGCCCGACTCTCACTTCGGCAGTTTCTGACATGTCGTATATTAAAGAGGAACCGCTACCATCCATCACCATCAACTTAACTGGAGATGTACTGTTTGAGTCAGCTCTTGGCACAGCTGCAATCGTTAGCTCGCTACCGCCAGACAGAGTGATCTCTCCTGAATCAAACGCGATAGCACTACCAGTTACTGTTTCAAGTCTCACGCGATATTGACCAGCAGGAATATTGAGCACATCGGTAAAATCTTTATAAGCCAACGTCCCCAACGGTGCACCCAATGGATCGCTAGGACCTGTTACATACAAGTTTACATCGCCGACACCTGTCGCCGCATGGACTACTTGCACATCTAAACTTGAACTTGTTGCCGTGCCCGCAGCAGGACGAGTAACAACTAAAGCCTCAACCGGGTTATTAGAACCATCAGCATCGCCGACCACCATCACGGTGTAATCTAGGTCTGGGCTCAGGTTAAATTGGCTTTGAGGTATGACGGTTGCGACGGCCTCTCCGGGAAGCTGAACGTCAACTTGCACTGAAGTCTGCCCTTCTGACACTGACACGTACCCAGACGCTTGAGCATAATCGACGCCAGTCCAACGAGCTTGACTGTTGACGATAACATTAGCCAAAGGTGCATCAGGTGATGCGTGAACGGCTTGAAGTTGTGTAGTAGGTTCATCGTCATCGTCACACCCAACAATGAACAGCGCTGATATTGCTACCGCTAGTAATGGTGAATATTTCATCGGTCTTCTCTCCAAAAAGTTAGACCAGTTCGTCACACAAAAGATAAGCTCAGTAAAAAATCTTTAAATACTCTCTCAGTATTTAGTGCAGTGAACTGTCTCAATAATATCTGTGATGGGAAAAGTAATAAGGCTGACATTCCAAATTACTCATCACATGAGTTGTTCATCAATTGATTCCCCCACCATTACGGAGCTGGTTAAAAATAGATCAAAGAGTGGATCTAACTGAGGAGAGATTTAGTCGTTTTCTGGGGGTAAATTACATAGAAAAGAATACTGTTGATTTTGATATGCATGTCACTCTAATTAGTAGAATCGTTTGCTTAGCGTAGTATTTCACCTATTTATCCACAAAATAATCAAATTTCACAAAATCAATAGAATTAGAGGTGCATCTAGATGCATTGCCACTTTAAAGTTCCATCATTTAGATCGTTAGTGTGATCAACCTCACCTTAATAATTGTAGTTTTCACTCTGTCTCACTTTTATTTGAGAACAAAATCGCTATTATGCTCGGCATTCGGACATTATAAACACGCACGGATTAGCGGGTTATTCATTTTTAACATAGAGAGTTCCATTATGCGTAAATCACTTTTAACTCTTGGCCTACTTGCAGCAGCATCTGCTCCAGTAATGGCGGCTGATTATTCTGACGGCGACATCCATAAGAACGATTACAAATGGATGCAGTTCAACCTTATGGGTGCATTCAATGAGAAAGGCGTTACTGAGTCTACTCATGATTACCTAGAGATGGAATTTGGTGGTCGCTCTGGAATCTTTGATCTTTACGGTTACGTTGACGTATTCAACCTAACTTCTGATCCAGGTAGTGATAAAAATGGCCAAGAAAAAATCTTCATGAAGTTTGCTCCTCGTATGTCTCTTGACGGGCTAACAGGTAAAGATCTTTCTTTCGGTCCAGTTCAAGAGCTTTACGTATCTACGCTTATGGAATGGGGTGGTAACTCTGGCGTTAACACTCAAAAAGTTGGTCTAGGTTCTGATGTAATGGTTCCATGGTTTGGCAAAATGGGCCTAAACCTTTACGGTACATACGACTCAAACAACAAAGACTGGAACGGTTTCCAAATCTCGACTAACTGGTTCAAGCCATTCTACTTCTTCGAAAACGGTTCATTCATCTCTTACCAAGGTTACATCGATTACCAATTCGGTATGCAAGATGAGTACTCTCAAGTAAGCAACGGCGGCGCGATGTTTAACGGTCTTTACTGGCACTCAGATCGCTTTGCAGTTGGTTACGGCTTGAAACTATACAGCGATGTATACGGCTTTAAAGATGGCGCAAACCTTCCATGGGATGCATCTACACAAGCTGAATCTTCTGGCGTAGGTCACTACGTAGCAGTAACTTACAAGTTCTAATCGAACTTCTAAGAAAGTTTCCAAAATGGCACCCTCGGGTGCCATTTTTTATTGCTTTCATTTAATGCCTCGCTATCCTTGCAGCATCACTTTCTTATCTCGGTATTGCTGTGAACATCACTATTGTTGGACCTGGAGCAATTGGCTCTTTATGGGCGATAAAACTACTTCAAGCTGGTCATAATGTCTCTTTGTGGAGTCGCTCCACTGATAACTCAATTGACTTATCACTTGATGGACAAGCTTCACTTTCCTTCAGTAACAACAATATCGAAAAGCTATCAGCGAGTGACTTAGTGATCTTCACAGTCAAAGCTTGGCAAGTAGAAGAAGCCACCACTCCGTTACTTCAATATCTCGACTCTGATTGCATTCTCATGTTCATGCATAACGGAATGGGCGCAGTTGACAACATTACCACTAAAATTAATGCTCACCCGGTAGTACTAGCAACCACCACCCAAGCCGCATTCAAGCCCGACAAGAATAATGTTTGTCATAAAGGGTTAGGACAAACTCAACTGGGTGCTTTTAACCTCAAAGGTCAGCAATGCACTTTTTTGGTTGATGTGTTGGAACACGCCCTACCGACCGTGAATTGGAACCCAGAGATAACAGCCGCGCTTTGGACTAAGCTCGCCATCAACTGTGCTATCAACCCACTGACTGGGTTGAAACAAGTCAAGAATGGCGAACTTGCAGACCAAAAGTTTGGGGATACTTTAAGCTCTATCGTTGAAGAGCTCACAAAAGTTATGCAAGCCGAAGAGATCGCTTGTTCATTCGACGAATTAGAAGCCAGCATCAAACAGGTAATCCAAGCCACAGCCCAGAACAACTCATCCATGAAGCAGGATATGTTTTACCAACGCAAGACAGAGATCGACTTCATCACTGGTCACCTAATAAAAACAGCACTTAAGCATCAGATAAAAGTTCCCGTTAACCAAAAGCTGTTCGATCAGGTCAAAAAGCAAGAAAATAGCTGGAATCATCAAGATTAGTCAGCAACGGTTAACAAGTCGCGATAAAATAACAATACCGCTAAGCACAACGCTAGCACCAATTTCCAAGATTTTAGGTAAGAATAGATGTTTGATATCAATCACATCCGAGAGCAGTTTCCTGCGCTATCACAAACCATCAATCAACAACTATTGATTTACTTAGACAGCGCGGCAACAACACAAAAACCTCAGGTAGTTATTGATGCCATTAGCCAATATTACTCCAAACAAAATGCCAATGTTCACCGTGGTAGTCATAGCTTAACAGCGAACGCGACCAGTCAGTTTGAAGCTGCTAGAGATAAGGTCGCTCAGTTCATTGGCGCAGCCTCATCAAAAGAGATCATCTGGACTCGTGGTGCCACCGAAGCACTCAATTTAATTTCTCAAACTTACGCAAGAAGTACCCTTCAACCTGGCGATGAGATCTTAGTGAGTGAAATGGAACATCACGCCAACATAGTGCCTTGGCAAATTGTTGCAGAACAAACCGGCGCTAAAGTAGTTAAAGTGCCAATGACATCTGATTGCGAATTTGATCTACAAGCTTTTGATCATCTTCTTAATGATAAGACCAAGATTGTTGCCTTAGCTCAGATCACCAATGTCACAGGTTCTCGTCAGCCAATTGAACAAGTCATCGAAAAAGCTCACAAGATGAATGCGGTTGTGGTGGTTGATGGCGCACAAGGTATCGTTCATGAATCAATTGATGTTGCAGCTTTAGGCGCTGATTTCTACGTATTCTCTGGGCACAAGCTCTATGCTCCCGCCGGCATTGGTGTACTTTACGGCAAGCTTGAATTGCTCGAAGCGATGCCACCATGGCACGGTGGAGGTAAAATGGTTGAGCGAGTATCATTTTCTGGTACCACTTTTTCAGAATTACCGGGCAAGTTTGAAGCAGGCACGCCAAATGTTGCCGGAGCGATAGCATTAAGTACTGCAATAGAATGGTTAAGTGGTTTTACACAGCAAGATGTCGAAAATCATATCCACCAGCTACAGCACGAGACTTACCTTGCGCTCAGTAAACTGGATGACATTCAGATTTTGGGCTATCAACCCAACGCCAGTGTGATTACGTTTGTAATGGATGGCGTTCACCATCAAGATATAGCGACTCTACTGGATCAGCAAGGTATCGCAGTACGTGCAGGGCATCATTGTGCTCACCCATTGATGGATGCTCTTAATGTGAAAGGAACGGTTCGTATTTCATTTGGCATTTACAACAACATGGATGATGTTGAAAGGCTCGTAGCGGCGATAGAAAAAGCCGTTGATATGCTTTAGGGTGTTGCGAGACTAAGTTAGAGATCGTCATTCCAGAATTGAGGAACGAAGTATTTGGAACCACTAACAGTAATGCTATCCAAAAACGAGATTCCCTATTACGCTCCTTCGTCGCTTTAGGGAATGACGAAACACAATTAGAAATCGTCATTCCAGAACTGAGGAACGAAGTATCTGGAACCTCTTTAAAGCACTACGATGAAAAGGTGTGGGACAATTACGAGCTAGCGAGGTTCTTGATTTGCTCAACAATCGCTTTTAATCCATTACCGCGAGATGGGCTTAGATGGGTGATTAGACCGATTTTTTCGAAGTAGCCATCAATATCGAATGCTTGTACCTGCTCTGATGTTTTTCCATCATACGCAGCCATCACTAATGCGATTAGCCCGCGAACGATACGAGCATCAGAATCAGCACAAAAGTGCCAAACACCATCGATATTCTGAGAAACTAACCACACTTGGCTTTCACAACCAGACACTACAACCTGCTCACTTTTCAGTTCATCAGGCATGTTAGGTAGTTTTTTTCCCCATTGAATCACTTGGCGATAACGGTCTTCCCAGCCGCTGAATGTCTGCATTTTCGCGACAATATCATCACTGGTAATTTCAGTGCCGAAAGGAGAGCTTGGGAAGGTGGTCATTTTCATATCCAGTCGATTGTTAATTGAGTAGAAGACGTTACTTAGCGTGCTTTTGAATCAGCTTTTCTACAATACGTGAAACAGCCACAAAACCAAACGTAGCAGTTACCACCGTTGCCGCACCAAAACCCGTCGCACAATCCATGCGCTTTGGACCTTCTGCGGTCGCTTTCGCAGCGCATACACTGCCGTCAGCTTGAGGGTATTTCAGCTGTTCAGTTGAGAACACACAATCGATACCAAACTTACGCGCTGGATTCTTAGGGAAATTATGATGACGACGAAGGGTATCTTTTAGCTTCTTCGCTAGCGGATCTTGAATCGTCTTGGTCAAATCGGCCACTTTGATTTGAGTCGGATCGATTTGACCACCAGCGCCACCGGTAGTGATCACCTTGATTTTGTTGCTACGACAGTACGCCAGCAGTGAAGCCTTCGCTTTCATGCTATCAATAGCATCTAACACAAAGTCGAATTCTTTCGATAGGTATTCAGCCTGATTGTCTGGGCCGATAAAGTCATCAATCAGGTTAACCTTACACTCAGGATTAATCAGCTTGACGCGCTCTGCCATCACTTCGATTTTGCTCTTACCAACGGTACCCGACATAGCATGAATCTGGCGGTTAATGTTAGTTACACACACGTCATCCATATCGATCAACGTCAGCTCACCTAAACCGGTACGAGCAAGCGCTTCAACCGCCCATGAACCTACACCACCAATACCGATCACACACACATGTGCTCCTCTAAGTATGTCGACTTCACTATTGCCATACAGGCGACGAGTGCCACCAAATCGTTGGTCATAGTTTTCTGAAGCTGGAGTGGTCAATTCACGCATTGTTGCCGCCAATTTATTTCTGAGAAAAAGAAAAGAGTGCGTTTTATACGCACTCTTGAATAAAAAGTCTAGGGGATTAGCGATTCGCTTTCAATGCCCCATTTTATTGTCGCTTACTCTACCTTTTCAGGAGGCAAAGCCCAAGGCGCTTCAGTTGCGCTACCATCTAAGCCGAGCTTCCACACACGACCAAAATGCTTGTAATGACCCGCTTCAGTACCCGCTCGAGGGCCCATGCCGTGGTAAAGGTCCAAATGGTTTTGCTTAACCGCGCCGCCCGTATCCAAAACCAGTAACAGTCTTAATTGGTGTGCACCGCTCCAAGTACCATCCGCATTCAATAAAGGAACCTCAGCCAGAATTGGAGTTCCCATAGGCAAGATAGAGCGATCGCCAGCTACTGCAGCCATTGGCAATAGAGGAATCCCAGCACTACCCATTACTGACAAGTCGTCTCTCGCTTCAAAAAACACGAAAGATGGATTTTGCTCAAGCAACTCTTTGACCACTTCAGGGTCGTTTGCCAATACCCACTCTTTGA
Source organism: Vibrio sp. 10N.286.55.E10 (assembly GCF_002872555.1). Classification (NCBI taxonomy): domain Bacteria; kingdom Pseudomonadati; phylum Pseudomonadota; class Gammaproteobacteria; order Vibrionales; family Vibrionaceae; genus Vibrio; species Vibrio sp. 10N.286.55.E10. The sequence continues at coordinate 148,158 of NZ_MCSD01000059.1, read as the reverse complement.
TTGCTTTTAGTGACATTTTTTCGCGTGGAACTAAGCCTCGCTCAATCAAAACACGGCCAATGCTCACATAAGCTTTATTGTTCTTACCTGCGTATGCGAAATACTGCAGCGTATCATCATCTCCGAAATGCACAAAGCCACTGCCCTGCACTTCCATCATAAACGGGTCGATACGGTTCGCAGCGTAGCCAAGCTCAAGCCCTTGACCGTCTAAAGCGCCATTGTAAATCTCTTCACGGGTTGGGCACTCTTTATCGCAGTCAGGAAGCCCATAAACAGGGAATCGATATTCTTCATTGGCTTCATGGCGTAATTCCATCACAGGAGAGAAGTAGCCCGTGAACAAAACATTGCCTTGCTTATCGCCACCACCCAGTTGAGCAGTCTGAACGCCAAAGTTTGCTAGTTGGCTTGGATCACCGCTTTGCAGCGCCCACTCATTGAGTTGCTGATAAAGCGGCTCATAGATTTTCGCCATCGAAGGAGATTTAGATACCACCATCTCAGCTTGTTCAGCGAATGCGGTGTAGTCTCTTGGCTTATTGGATTCAACCTGATCGACCTTATTTAAGGTGCGAGGAAATTCATCATCAAGATGTTGTTGAGCAAGATCGGTGGGTTGAGCACAGCCAAATAGTAAAGAGGCGGCAACAAGGGGAAGCCATTTTTTAATCACAAGAGTCATCCTAAAAATTCTATGCATCGAGGATGACAAAAACAGTCAGATAACACAATCTTAGATTGTAAGAGTTTACAATAAGATAACCTACCGGACGGAGTTATCGATGTGACCTTTAAGGCGGAAGATAGGGTTATAGTGGCTGTCAGAATCGAGCACCATTTCTGTATTGTCAGAATTAGTCATGCGGTAGCGATAGGTCTTTTCACCGGCCTTATATTCGAAGTAGTGGCCATCAAAGTCAAAGTTCGTCGAGATAACAGACCCACGAACTGACACACCATTAGCATTCAGTACAAACTCATCTGTCGCATAATGTGCAACATCCTGCTCTATCCAAGTACCATATATTAGATGATCAGGCGTCGCCGCATCTTGCACTCGGGAAAGCACATCACCGAATAAAGAAACCACAGCAAATGAACCCACCAAGGCTAAAACCATTAAGCAGCGCTCAATGATCTTACGCTTCAACTTAGATTGATTGCGCTGATCTGCTTCACTGTAGAGGCCTTTGGTTATCTCATCGATTTTGTTCTTTGTAGCTGGAACTTGCTGCATTCGTTTACGACTCATAAGGATGCTATGCGCATTCTACACTGAGACAGTTTATATATTGAAGTCTAGATAAGAATAGTTTGCGCTTTATTCCAAAAAGGTGTTGTTTACATTTGAATTTAAATGCTAAATTAACGAATAAATAAACATAAATGGACTTGTTCTGTGAAATTAAGAAGTACAGCGCTAGTAAAAGGTTTCAGACAATCAACCCCTTACGTGAATGCTCACCGTGGCAAAACCATGGTCATTATGCTGGGAGGCGAAGCTGTTGCCGATAGAAACTTTGGTAACATTATTAGCGACATTGCCCTACTCCATAGCCTTGGCGTGAAGATTGTTCTCGTTCACGGGGCAAGGCCACAGATCAACCAACTGCTAGAAAAACAAGATTGCCATACGCCTTATCACAAGAATATTAGAGTCACGGATGAATACTCTCTGGGTGTTGCTATGCAGGCAGCTGGCCAGCTACAACTAGCCATAACTGCTCGCCTTTCAATGAGCTTGAACAACACCCCTATGGCAGGCACTCAACTCAATGTGATGAGTGGCAACTTCATCACAGCACAGCCACTGGGTGTGGATGATGGCACCGACTATTGCCATAGCGGACGTATTCGTCGAATCGATATTGAAGGGATTAATCGAACGCTCGATCAAGGTTCTATCGTGTTACTTGGCCCTATTGCGAGCTCCGTGACTGGCGAAAGCTTTAACCTACTCTCTGAAGAAGTCGCTACCCAAGTGGCGATTCGTTTAAAAGCCGATAAGCTTATTGGCTTTTGCTCTGAGCAAGGGGTAACAGATCAAAACGGCAATGTACTCGCCGAGCTGTTTCCTAAAGATGCTAAACATATTCTCGAACGCTTAACTGAAGATCATAATCCAGTTGAAGACATGAGTACCGGGACCATGCGCTTCCTAAAAGGAGCAATTTCCGCTTGTCGTGCAGGCGTACCTCGTTGCCATCTAATCAGCTACAAAGTCGACGGCGCATTAATCCAAGAGCTGTTCTCTTTTGATGGTATTGGCACCCAAGTGGTCATGGCGAGTGCAGAGCAAGTAAGACAAGCTCAGATTGACGATATTGGTGGCATATTTGATCTCATTCGTCCTTTAGAAGAACAAGGCATCTTGGTTCGTCGTTCAAGAGAGCAATTAGAGCAGGAGATCCACCGCTTTACCATTATCGAAAAAGACGGACTGATCATTGGTTGCGCGGCGCTATACGCCTACCCGGAAGATCACATGGCAGAGATGGCGTGTGTTGCAATCCACCCTGATTATCGTGATGGAAATCGTGGGCAATTACTGCTGGATTACATGCGCCACCAATCAAAATCTCGCGATATCGACCAAATATTTGTCCTAACGACACACAGCCTTCATTGGTTTCGTGAACAAGGTTTTTACGAGATAGCAGTTGATGAGTTACCGATGGAAAAACAAGGGCTATACAACTATCAGAGAAACTCAAAGATCCTGGCGCTCAACGTATAAATAAAGTTTTTGGAGCGGAATCTCACTTCAAAATAAAAATAATTGCAAACGTAATCGTTTTCTATATGAGATTTATTAACTATGCACTTTAACTCACACGCAAAATTGTATAGAATTTAGTCGCTTTAACAAAATAACAAATGTTTTTATTGGAATTACCATCTCGGTTGTCATATCACATGCATTGAGGTGGTCACTGCACGGATTGCTATACCCGTTGACGGTCAGCACGCTAACATTAGCTCTGCTCGTTAATATAAACAGCAAAAAGAGCAACATTGATATGAGAACCATTGTTTGTAACTCGCTGCAAAGTTTTTGGGATATGGCTGATAACCAATTCTTAGAAGGGCTAGACGTACACTGCGTGTTCCCTGTGAGCGAGAATCTAAAAGAGTTTATTTTGAATTGCCAAGCAAAATACAAGATAAACCACATATCGTTTACTCGAGCGTTTTTAGGCACTGATTCCTAGCACGCTCAAAGCAACCAGGGATGGTTGCTTTGTACATGTACCTCAATCACCTTTAGCTAGTTAAGCGGCTTCCTAAACCACTCACTCGCTCTGTTTTCACCTTAATCCCACGCTTTAATACATTAGTATCACTGAACATCATCAGTTGCTTCTTCGCTCGCGTAATACCTGTGTAGATAAGCTCTCGCGTTAAAATAGGGCTGAAATCCGGCGGCAAGATCATTAAGGTCAGATCAAATTCACTACCCTGAGATTTATGTATCGTCATCGCATAAGCGGTTTCATGATCCGGCACTCGGCTTGGTAACACCGCTTTTACGCTACCATCAGGCAACTCAAAATAGACCTTCAAGCGAGGTGATGAATCAGGTTGGCTTGAATCCGATTCAAGCATGCAGATACCAATATCACCATTGTATAAACCCAAGCCATGATCGTTACGCGTTACCATCACAGGTCGCCCGTGATACCACAATTCATCGTTGTGTGGATTCACTAAACGTCTTGCGGCAAGCGCTCTTTCAATACGATGGTTGAGACCTTTAACACCAAAATCACCTTCACGAATAGAGCACAACAGTCGGCATTGGCTAAACAAATCGAGTACCAATTTGGCTCTCGATTCTTGAGTTTCTAATTCTTCCAACGGCACGTTCATTCTATTGAGGTACGCACCATACTCATGAACCAAAGTACGTAGCATCAAGTTGTAGCTGTCACTCGATAGAGGATGATTTTCAATATCGCCAAACCCTTTGGCAAACACTTGGTCTACTTGATTCGCAGAGCCGTTATTGATTGCTTTTGCTAACTGCCCGATACCTGAACGTGCATCGAAACGATAACTCTTCTGCAGCATACACAAGCTATCTGCAATCTCCGGAGGATTAACGGCTCCCGCTTTTGCTTGTTGTGTATTGGCTATCGCATCAAAGCCTGTCATCTCCGCAATCAAGTTGCCTTGCACTGTGCTATAGCCTGTTGAATTAAATGAGCAGATATCACCTAACACCGCGCCCGCCTCAACAGAAGCGAGTTGGTCTTTATCACCCAACAAGATAAGCCTTGCGTGTTCAGGAAGTGCATCCACCAGCTTATACATCATCGATAAATCAACCATAGAGGCCTCATCCACCACCAAGATATCAAGGTGGAGTGGATTGCGTCGGTTATGTCTAAATTCAGCACGGTTAGGAATCGCGCCGAGTAATCTGTGTAAGGTACTCGATTCAGTTGGTATGTTGGCTTTCACTTCAGGCGCTAATGGCAACTGTTCAATCGCTTTACCAATCGACTCAGTTAAACGCGCCGCCGCTTTACCCGTTGGTGCCACTAGCTTAATCGTAGGTGTTTTTCCTTGGCTTAATGATTGCTCGACCATCGCCGACAATAACTTGGTTACTGTGGTCGTTTTACCAGTACCCGGCCCACCGGAAATCACCGCAAAGCGACGACTCAGCGCCACCGCTGCCGCCACTTTTTGCCAATTCAAACATGCCGATAACGGTACCAAGCTATCTAGGACATCTAAGTCTGTTACCTGCTTGGCTTGGATAATCGCTTGGTCGATTGCTCCCCAATCTAGAGCCTGCTCATTCACAATATCAAGATGATCACACACCAATTGTTGGCGTAACACCTGAGACGTTTGTTGGCTTGCTTCAGCCTTGGCTAAGGCGTTAAACAGGAAGTGATAGCTGCGTGCAAAGAGCTGATTGAGTGTTTCCGTCAGCGCCTTTTTCTGTTCAATATTGAACTCTACAGGCTTACTTAAACGGTTTAAGGTGTCAGCCAGTACAACCTCGTAGTTCCAGTAACGCTGTAAGTAGACACGCTGTCCATCAAACATCAGCGGCTTAACACAGTCATTGGTTGCTCCAACTAAATTGGACGATTGAAGTACCGCCAACCAATCAATACCTAACAGCTTTTGATTCAATTGCAGCGCCGTTTCACCATACAACCCAAGTAACTGGGCTAGATCTGCCGTTTGTGCAGGGCCTATCGTATGCTGCTGTATAAGCTGAGAACAAATGTGCCCTTTGCCTAATTCATGACTCACTACCCCCGCGAGAAAGCCGATTTCTTGAGAGTAACTCGTGGCTTGCTGAGCAATAAAACGGGCAAACTGATAATCCAACTGACGAATCGAACCTTTGTCCGCTAGGAACTTTAATACATCCATGAGCTGCTCAGGGATAAGTGAAACTGGCTTAACTGTGTTCGCAGCTTCTATGCTGGTATTAGTGGTCGTTGTTGTCATTATAGAAGCCCCATCTGTCCAGTTTCATTGTCATTCAATTGTGCTGAACGTCTGTCTATCACTTTACCGTCAATCAATTGATCCATTTCATCGAGCAAAGCCAATGTAGGTTTAGCCGAGAAAATACCTTGTTGAGATTGGCCGTCCATTCCTCTTAAAAACAAGTAATAAACCCCACCAAAATGTTGTTCATAACTGTAATCTGCAACGCGGCTGCGTAAGAAACGGTGCAGAGCCAACGCGTAGATTTGATATTGCAGATCGTAACGGTGGTCGGCCATCGCCGATTTCAATGCCTCACCATGGTAGACGGCAACGTCATCACCTAAATGGTTCGATTTCCAGTCGAGCACATAGTATTTACCTTGATGCTCGAACACCAAATCGATGAAGCCTTTCAACATGCCTTGCACGGTTTGGAAGCCTAAGTCACCCGCTTTGGCCGATAACGGATCGTGATATTGAATGGTTTGATTCAATTCAGATGCGGCCAACACTTCGATCGGCAACAAGAACTCCATTTCGACTAATCGTTGAGTCGAGTCTTTCTCACTTAGCTTTAGATTTTTGCCATCCAACGCGGTGTTCAGCACCGTATCAACCAGTTGTTGAAGCACAGGTAACCACTCTAGTTCGTATTGCTCCGACTCTAATAAGTGAGTGATTACTTGCGTGTTATGTTCACTGGTTGCTGGCTCAGTAAATTCAACATCCTCAAACAAGGTGTGCAAGAAGGTACCTGGGCGAGCGCCGCGAGGGAACGTGAATATAGAACGTTCAGGTTCAATCAGTTCCGACTCATCTTGTTCATCAGCCGAGTCAATATCGAAACCAGACACCTCAATGGTAGCGTCATGGCTCGCGCCGTGACTGCCTTGTTTTACAAGCCCTGAATAACTGGTGATACGCCAAGCTCGGTCAATTGAAGCTTTAAGTTCATTGGCCTGTAAGTCGTCACTCACTTGCTCTGTTTGCACAAAAACTTGTTCGTGAGCGGTTGGTGTTTCAGACAGCAATACGCTTGAATTCTTACCCTCAATCGCTGACAGAGCTTGATGTAACTCAGCGATGCCTTGCTCTTGTCCGTTTTGAACCAAGTAGCCCATGGCACTTAAGTGAACGCCGGTCGGCTCTTTGGTTGAACGCCCTTTACGTAAAGGAGCCATACCAATAAAACAGCCATAAACGGCACGAGTAAGCGCCACGTAAATCAAACGCAGGTCTTCCGCGAGTCGCTCTTTATCGGCTTGCGCCAAAGCACTGTCGCTACCGGTAATATCAAGCACTGTGGTATCTGATTCGTGATCGTAGAACTTGCCTTCACTCGCTTCACGGTAACTCGCGACAAACGGCAAAAATACGAGGTCATATTCCAAGCCTTTTGATTTGTGGATGGTAACGATTTGAACCAAGTTTCTCTCTGATTCAAGACGTTGAATGTCGTCTTCACTGCCACCTAAACCATTTTGCGCATCTGATATCGCTTCTGCTAACCAACGTAACAAGCCATAGTCGCTGTCGAGTTCTTGCCTAGCTTGTTGCAGCAATTCGCCAATGTGCATCAAATCAGTGAGTGAGCGCTCACCATTTTCTTCTTCTAGTAAGCGTTCGGCGAGGTGCCTTTTACTGATCACGCTGCGAAGCATTGGTAATACGCCACGTTGCAACCACAACTTACGATATTCTCGGAATTCGTTAACGACGTTTTCCCAAACCACTTCATCGTTATTGAGTTCATCCAATGATGCGGCATCCAAAGCAAACAACTCCGACGCTAAACTCGCGCGCAATGCACGGTCGTTTTCAGGAGTCAGCACCGCTTGCAATAGGCGTTGAATATCTTGCGCGACCAAGCTGGTGAACACGCTATCTCGGTTAGACAAATACACGCTCGCAATGCCTTGTTCCGACAATGCATTTTTAATTAGACGCCCTTCACTGCCGGTTCGAACCAAGACAGCAATATCACCTGCATTCACGGCATGTTGTTTTTTACCGTTATCAAAATAGGCTTGCTGGTTTTGAGAAGCAGTCAGAATGGTTTGAATTTGACTCGCCGTCGCCTCGGCCATTGCCTTGTGGTATTCGCCTTTCGGTAAGGGCTTTTCTTCCGCCTCTTGCAGCCAAAAGGTGAGCGCATGCTGAGTTTCACCATTCATCACCCATTGGCGTTTGTCGGCCGATGGGCTGGCTGCGACGGGCAAAAATGGAATATCTTGGTCGTAGATAAATGGGCTATCCGAATTCATAAACACTTGGTTTACCGCGCTGACCATATCCGCACTCGAACGCCAGTTAGTGCCTAACGTGTAGTGAGCACTAACTTGGTTTCTCGCTTTGATATAGGTAAAGATATCTGCGCCGCGAAAGCCATAGATAGCCTGCTTCGGGTCGCCGATCATAAACAAGCCACATTGCGGGTTATCTAGGTAGATTCGACTAAAAATACTGTATTGCAGCGGATCGGTATCTTGGAATTCATCGATCATCGCTACTGGGTATAAGGTGCGAATTCTCTCCACCAGCAGTGATTGCTCATCGACATCGATTGACGCGGATAACTGAGTCAACAAATCATCAAACGATAACCACTGCTTTTGTTGCTTAGCCTTGGCTAGCATAGTTCGACAATGGGTAATGGCATGCGCCAGCAATGGAGCTTTTAGATCTGCTGGAGAATTTAAGAAGTCCTCAATCGCTTCGAAAACGGCATGCTGAGGCGCGGTGCCTTTCGGTGTTTTTTCAATTAACGTGGCTTGAGAGAACTTCTCTAACTTGTCTGGATATTGATAATCATGAGTGTCGCTCTGCGCCCATGCTGTGACCGCTTCTAACCATGTTGGCAGAGACTTCTTGGTGTAACTGCGCTTGTTCACATCTGAACTTGAGATCAAAGCCAAAAAGTCCGCTTCAGACTCACACCACAGCGCTTTGAGTTGCTTCACTTTGTCTAGGTTCTGCTTGTGCAGAGTTTGTAAGTCACCCGACATCGCTTCTACGGTTAGCTTCAATGGAGAACCCGTCAGATAACGATTGACGTCTGCTAATAACGCAGCCGGTGAGCCCCAAATATTACGAACCTCACCAGCCAGTTGAATAGGCAGCGGGTAAAACTGCTTACGCCAATAGTCAGCAACCACTTGCGCTTTCAGATGACTTTCATCGGTCACAAATTCATTATCAAAACGGCTTCCAGACTCAAAGGCATTTTGAGTCAACATTCGCTGACAGAAGCCGTGAATGGTGTAGACAGCCGCTTCATCCATTTGCCTTTCCGCATTAAGCAGTGTTTTCGCAGCGCCAGCGTGGTCTTCGATCTCTTGCAACAAAGGAGCAATCACTGGGTCATCACTTTGCCCGCGAGCAAACGCTATGCGTGCATCATGGATTCGGGCACGAATACGATCCCGCAGCTCTGCGGTTGCCGCTTCGGTAAAGGTCACTACTAGGATTTGATCTACGGTCAGTGGCTCATGGTGTCGGGTAGCTTCTGTAAGCTCACCTTGTGGTGCTGCCGTGCCGTGCCCGAGCAGTAGGCGTAAGTACAGGCCGGCGATGGTAAATGTTTTACCCGTACCCGCCGATGCTTCAATTAAACGCGCGCCATGAAGTGGAAACGTCATGGTATTGAGTGTCTGTGGAGCAATTACCTGAACACTGCTTGTGGTCGTCATGCCTTACTGCCTTCTGATAAATATGTTGTTACAAATGTGACCTAGCGTGGAAAACGTCATTCAATTTACGTCCTACGCTGATTTGTTAATAGTTAGTGCGATCTCTCTCACGGATCAATTCAGATCGCCTCGCTACTATGCGCCCACGAGTTCAGGAGCGCGTACGAGTTTTGTACTTTACGGCGTTACTTTGAACCACAGAATAATGGTCCCTCTGACCTGTGGCCGTACAGCGAACGCCCTACACTAATAATGATTTACTGGCGGCCACTTTATTTCCTGTACCTTGCTTCTGTTCACCTTGATTCCCTTTACCTGGAAAGTAAGCACCCCAAATGCTTACCAGCGACTCTCTTTCGTTTTTCATTAATTCAGCGCACACGCTACTGATCTTGTCGATCACAGCCACTTACTCCTGATCTTCCAGATCGGCAGCAGCCAACCTTGCCGCCTGTAACACAAGCGTTGAATACATACGCGACTCAGCCGCCAGCTCCTCGTCCCACTTAGGCCAAATACGCGAGATGTAGCTATCTCGACCCTCGCCCGTGAAAGCGAAGCTATCATTAAAAGTATCGGCCATTTTCTTGAGCGACTTCTCTTCATCATCGACCCATTTACCACGGCTAAAGCCCGCTTCAACGCCAGCCAAGGCGGTTTTCGGGAAGTAAGGTAATGGTGCTGTCATGCCTTGATAAAACAATCGCACTAACTCAGCCAGCAAACTCTTCGCTTGCTGCGCATCGCCGATAGGTTGTAGCGTTTGATGAACCACACCTTCTTTTCTGTCGTAGCCAATAATATGAGTCGTTTTTCCGTGTCCCATCACCGCGCAACATAGATGATCAATCCACGCGGCCAAATAATCTTGCGAGCGTATTTTACCGCTACGGAAACGAACTAGACCCGATTGATAGTTTTGAGTCAGCCAACCCATCAAGCGAACAGGTTTGCCTTCGCCTAACACATCAAATTCGATATTCACTTCGAGATCTTGTTGTGGCTGCCCACTTACAAATCGAATCTCTTTGGCTAAGTCTTCTGCTTGAACGCGGTTGGTTTCAAATTCGATATCACCAAAAGCGCCAACCGGTAATCGACCTTGAGCTTTTTGCTCAGAGACAAACAAGCGAACCGCTTCATCCGCCCCTTCAGGATGATCGAGTAATACTTGAAGCAAAGCGTCTTTTAGTTGGAAACTTTCTAAACCATTAAGCACGAACGGTTCATCGTCTTCCATTACCGGAAGCGGGGGCTCAAACACCACTTTTAGGCGGCGATTAAAGAAGTATTGCACTGGCAAGCGCCAGAAACGCTGTAGCTCAACCAAATCCAATTCCAATGGATAGGTCGCACCAAGCAAATAGTCATCCAAGGCACGATTGAATTCACCACTGCGTTCACCGGAACGGTTAGCCGCAGGAAGCCATTCTTTGGCGTAACTCAGCACATGGCTTGAATCACCTTGAGTAAAGGCAGCCGGGCTAAATGGCGTCATGGTGTGTTCAAAACTGATCGCTTGAGTCAGCTTGATACCAGAATCATCACTTGGTAGCGCTTGGTCTTCACTTAGGCAGTAGTTCTGCTGGCAGTACTCAATCAACTCTGAAACCAATACCGACGGCACTCGCTCAGTATTATCTTGAATCGAACGGCCGACATAGCTTATGTACAAACATTCTTGCGCTGACAACATCGCCTCTAAGAATAGGTAGCGGTCATCATCACGACGAGAACGGTCTCCGGGACGAGTGCGCCCGTTCATCAAATCAAACCCTTCTGGTGGCATTGAGCGCGGGTAAACACCATCATTCATGCCTAATAGACAAACGGTTTTGAACGGAATAGAACGCATCGGCATCAGGGTACAGAAGTTAACTTGTCCCGCTAAGAAACGCTGACTAATACGCGCGCCCGACAGTTTATTATTCAAGTACTGATAGATAATGCTTGGCGATAGCTCTTGTTCGTACAAGGCATCATCAAGCTGTTCATTCAGTTGAGAAAGTGCATCGCGAATCGACTTAAGCACCACCTCACCTTCTAACTCAACCGCAAAGAAATCATCAATCATTTGCAGCAAGGTTTCACGCCACATGTCGATAGATTGCGTCTCAGCAAGGCGTTGACGGTAATGAGCAATGCGGTCAATAAAATGCGCTAACTTACCTGCAAGTTCGGCGTTAATGCCCTGAACTTCGTTATAAGCGGCAATTGGAGAGTGTTCAGTTTCAAACAAACCTGCAGAATCCGACATCGCATAGCCCAGTAGCATTCGCTGGATACCAAATAGCCAGGTATTTTGTTCAGTAGCAGGTAAGTCAAATTCAGTTGCGGTAGAAGAATCGACACCCCAACGGATACCCGCTTCTTCAACCCACTGCTTAGCTTGTTCAAATTGAAATTCATCAATACCGAAGCGTGCCATCATCGCTGGGATTTCTAATAACTCTAGAAGTTCAGAAGCTAAACAGCGCGTGTTTGGTAGCGCGACTAGCTGCATGAACGCCGTCAAAATTGGGCTCTCTTGATCTGCGGTTCTATCTGAGATTGAATATGGGATATAGCGCTCACCCGGGGCATTACCAAATACCGCCTGAATCGCAGGGCTGTAGGCATTGATATCTGCCACCATCACGATGATATCGCGTGGCTTTAGTGTCGGGTCAGCGTCAAACATTGCTAACAGCTGATCATGAAGAACTTCAACCTCACGCATTGGGCTGTGACAAGCATGTACAGTCAACGAGCGATCGCCCAGCTCAACCACTTGTTTGTGGTTGCTGGAGTCTAAAATTTCATCATTGCGATGCTCTTCCAATTCAAGGATATCTCTTTGAATTTGATGCAATAAGCCATCTCGCTCTACATCAATAAAAAATTGATACTCCTCAATATCTCCCTCAGAGAGCAAAAGTAAGTTATCTCGTCCTAATTTTCCCATCGAAGCTAATAAGTTATTTCCAATGGCATTATCAATATGTAGTTCATCATGCACTTCATATTTCCCCCCTTCCATTAGGGAAGACGAGCCAGCTGATGAGAGCATATTGTTAGACAAAGCGAGTTTTTTACGTTGCTTAGCCTCAAACCTTGCTAAATCTTTGAGGCTTTTGATGTCTCCCCAATAAGGCTTACTTGGGTTGGTAAACATCAGGTGGACATCAATCTGTTCGCCAAGCGCTTTCAAGGCATCCATGTAGCGAGGAGGCAGTGACGAAATACCAAATACAAACAAACGTTTCGGCAGGTGTTGTAACTGGCCTTGTTGATTAGCTAACGCTTCAATGAAGTCGTGATACAAGTTGCCACGGTGATACTTTGATTGGCCTTGAGAGAGCGTTTGCTCGTAGAGTGCCTTCCACAAAATTGGCTGCCAAGGGTGCTCTTGTTGCCCTTCACTATCAATCAATTCTGCAACGGGTTCTCCCGCTTCCCACATCGCCATCCACTCAGGTCGATACACCAAGTAACCATCGAAGATATCGGCAATTTTCTCTGCCAATTGATACAGCTTAGAGCCGTCTTCGTCGTTTTCAAGATAGCGCTGTAGAGGTAAGAAATCAGGGTGGTCAAGTTTCGCGGGTAACAAACTCATCAGCTTCCACGTCATCGCTTCTTTATTAAAAGCACTGCGTTTCGGTACATCAGGAAGCACTTGGGTAAACATATCCCAAATGAAGGTTGCTGGGAGAGGAAAATCGATATTTGCTGCTACACCAAACTCTTTGGCGAGTTCCATCTTAAGCCATTGAGACATACCAGGGCTCTGAACCAAGATCTGCTCTTTTTCGAAAGGATTGGCTAAAGGGTCACTTTTGATTAAGTGAACGAGAAGGATTTTTAAAGTATCAACTTTATTGGAATGATAAACAGTAAACAAAGTGCACTCACGCTAATCTTGCCACAATATACAGCCAGATTAGCATAAGTGCTGAGTTTGGATGAGGAATATAAGCTTATGAAATACCGAAAGCTTAAGCTTCGTTTATCTTTTGAACTATTGCCTCTTACAATCTACCCGCTACCGCGCCTAAAACACGATGAGGTTTGTAGTTCATGTAGTAACGAACAGCGACATAACCCACAACCAACGTAGCCACAATCAATTCAAGATACGCTAGGCCAAACACTTGATTGATGTAATGCGCTTCAATACCTTGTGCTTGCATCCACGCAGCCAGTTTAAACAAGGCTGTTGCACCAATCACGATTGGGAAGGTAAACGCTGCATAACCAGGGCTAAATGGAAGACGAAGTAGTTTGAAAAACGCCATATAGATAATGAACGTCATCAACACTGCAATACCAAATAGTAAACCAATGATCACAGGTGAAGGGCTAGCAGTAACGGTTAAGTAACCCGCCAAAGATAGGCTTGCCGGTGCTGCCATAATCGCAATCGTTGGTTTTGCAGCATCTGGCACTTCGTGAGAGAAGATCAAACGGTAAACCATGATTGGTAGCATTACTGCGTAAACCAATAAGCCGAATACCAAAGTCGCGTTAGCTACTGGCTCTAAAACTGGATTACCAGAGAAAGAGACGTCAGCGACGATAATACCGATCGGTGGCACAAACCAGCTTGGCACCATGTGGTGAATCTCAAAGTTTTTAGCTCTGTGGTACAAAAAGCTCATTAGAAACACAACGTGCAAAGCCACAGAAGCCAACCACATAGCTTCTTGTAAGAATTGAGAGATTGGCGCCAAAGACGCTGACACCACCATGCACCCCATTGCAAATGTTGGTACCACACTGCCGACAACAGGGTGAGCAAGATCTTCACGCAATAGATGACCATGAATCAAAAATTTCACAGCTAAAACAAGAAGCAATACCGCTGCAATAGCTGCACTGATCCACTGCACTAAGCCTGGGGTGTGCAAAATACCTTGTGCGACTAAAACGCCATCCCAGCACCAGCCTAAGCTTGCGATTGCTAGCGCTAACCCTGCCATGGGTGTTGGAGCTCCTGTTAATCTATATTTAATACGTTGAATCATGTCAGCCTCTCTTAAACTTAATTCACTAAACTTGTGAACTCATCAGCTTGTTGAAGCCATAATACGCTTGCGCTTCGTTAAACAATATCCAATTATATATAACAAGTGTTCATTAATACTGAACAGAACCCGTTTTCACCAGCAGAGCAAAACTAGGAATCTGATGGCTAATATTTCAATTAAACAACTCAAAGTGTTTGTCACTATTACCCAGCATTCGACGCTTACCGCAGCATCAGAAGCGCTATTTTTGTCTAAAGCTGCGGTCAGCATGGCACTAGGCGAAATGGAGAAACAACTCGGCCACTCTCTATTTGACCGGGTCAACAACCGATTAATTCTCAACCAAGAGGGACATAAGTTACTTCCTTTGGCTGATGAAATACTTCACCGAGCTGCGGGTATTGATGTTTTGTTCCGTGACGACCAGCCTTTAAGTGGCAATTTAAAGGTCGGCGCGAGTGACACGATTGGTAATCAGGTCGCACCGTTTATTTTGTCAGGTTTTCGTGAACGAACTCAGCACCAGGATCAAAGCTTGTTCATTTCAAACAGTGCACTGATCTGTCAAAAGTTGGTGGATTATGAACTTGATATCGCGCTAATTGAAGGAAAAACATTACACCCTGAACTCATTTCGAGTCAGTTTAGCAGCGATGAAATGTGTATTATTGTTAGTAATCAACATCCTCTCGTTTCAAAAGAAAAAGTAACTTTAAGCGATTTAGAAGGCAGCCATTGGATTCTACGTGAATCAGGCTCAGGGACTCGCGAGTTTTTCCTTCGTGCCGTCGCACCACGTATCGAACACTGGTATGAATCTTTTGAACTCAACACGACAGAGGCGATCATCAATTCGGTTTCTGCCAATCTTGGATTCGCGTGTTTATCACGATTGGCGGCGCAACGAGCGATTGATTCAGGCCGGGTGAAAGCGCTCGATGTGCCACTCGACATGAAACGACGTTTCTGGATGCTGGTACATAAAGACAAATACCAGAGCCCGCTGCTGAAATCTTTCATGAGTTATTGTGAAGACTGGGCTACACATCAAGATTGAGGCCGCATAGTTGGGGCTCCAGCTGGACTTTTAACATCAGAAACTGTATAAAAAGCCAGTAAAATTTATCAAACTTAGAGGATTAACCATGGCTGTTATCGTCAAGTACGTGGTGGAACGCAACGGAGAAGAGAAAATGACTTTTACCTCTAAAGCCGAAGCTGACGCATACGACAAAATGCTGGATATGGCTGATGAGCTTTTTGAACTGTTAGGCAAAAGCGATTTAGTTGAAGATGAAGGCAAGCAAGAAGAACTTGCAATGTACCTAGCGAAGAACAAAGAAGAAGTTCTTTACGCATTAGGTGCTAAGCGTAAGCCAGCTCCGAAAAAAGCTAAGAAGCTTGAAGCTGTTGAAGACGCAGAAGAAGATGCAGCTTAACTAGCTGATACCTTTCTAAAAAACGTCAATGACGCCTCTAATCAGAGTTCGTTATTGGCGTTTTTTTATACTTTTCGAAATATAATGAAGCTTGTTTATAGTCGAAATCGCTCTAAACATTCGCTTGCACAAAAGTGTGATAAAGATCTAATCTATAGCCATCAGGTGATGGGGTTCCACCTAAGCTTTTGCTTCAACCGCCCGTTCTTTTCGAACAGTGCTAATGACTCCTACAGAATCGAAAACAGGTAATACTGTTGGATGTATCGCTATTCCTCCATTTTGAAATGGACTTAGTCTATTGAGACCAAGACCCATGACACCTTTGGATTATCGATACTCAAGATCTGTAGTGAATTAGCCGCACCTCTTCCAACACGTCCTGCTTTCTCAACGCCCTAGGTCTTAAATGGCTCTACAAGTGAGAAAACATTATGCACTACTCTTCAGAAATTCAATCAATGTGCCCTATTCAAAGGGGTGACCTTCACAATTCAGCTCCAATTCCAGTTGAAGGCGCAATGGTTAGCCCAAAAGATGTCATCGCTATTTCTGGCTTAAGCCACGGTGTTGGCACTTGTGCACCACAACAAGGTGCTGCAAAACTGACTCTTAACGTAAAAAACGGCATCATCGAAGAAGCACTAATCGAAACGATTGGTTGTTCAGGCATGACTCAATCAGCCGCGATGGCCGCTGAAATCCTCACCGGAAAAACTATCCTAGAAGCACTTAATACAGACTTAGTATGTGACGCTATTAACGTAGCCATGCGTGAAATCTTCCTGCAGTTTGTTTACGGTCGAACTCAATCAGCTTTCTCTGAAGGTGGTCTAGAAATTGGCGCTGCATTAGAAGACTTAGGTCAAACACAGCGCAGCCAAGTGGGTACCAGTTACTCAACCGCTGCAAAAGGCGTACGTTACCTAGAGCTTGCAGAAGGTTACGTGACCAAGCTTGCACTTGATGATCACAGCGAAGTGATTGGCTACGAATATCTCAACCTCGGCAAAATGATGAAGGCGATTAACCAAGGCGTGCCAGCGAATGAAGCGGCCGACCTTGCGACAGGGACCTATGGCCGCTTCGATGAAGCCGTGACCACTATTAACCCACGCCAACACTAATTGCCAATTTAGAGGAAAGATATGATGAACACTCAATTTAATGAATCAGTAACTCGCGTATTGGCAGAAATGAACTTCGACTCTTTGGAGCAAGCTGACCAATACTGTAAAGCCCACAACGTTGATCCAAAAGCGCTAGTGATGGATACCCAACCTATCGCTTTTGAAAGCGCTGCAGATGCTTATATCCTTGGCTCAGCACTGGCGTTATTTCGTAAAGCCACCAGCGCAGAACAAGCCGCTAATATTATTGGTGAAGGTCTTCAAGCATTCACCAAACCTGGCAGTGTTGCTGAACAACGCCAAGTTGGTATTGGACATGGCGCGCTAGCCGCTCGTCTTCTCAATGAAGAGAGCCACTGCTTCGCCTTCCTAGCGGGTCACGAATCTTTTGCTGCAGCAGAAGGTGCGATTAAAATTGCGCTAAACGTCAACAAATCACGCAAAAACCCATTGAAAGTGATCTTAAATGGCCTAGGTAAAGATGCGGCTTATCTTATCTCGCGCATCAACGGCTTCACTTACGTGCGCACTCAATACGATTACCAAACAGGTGAACTTGTTGAAACTGAACGTCGCCGTTTCTCACAAGGCCCTCGCGGCGACATCTTGTGTTACGGCGCTGATGATGTACGTGAAGGTGTGGCTATCATGCACAGAGAAGAAGTGGATGTCAGTATTACGGGTAACTCAACCAACCCTACTCGCTTCCAACACCCTGTAGCGGGTATCTACAAAGCAGAACGTACTCGCCAAGGTTTGCCATACTTCTCAGTAGCTTCAGGCGGCGGTACCGGTCGTACATTGCACCCGGACAACGTAGCCGCTGGCCCTGCGTCTTACGGCATGACAGATACCATGGGCAGAATGCACGCTGACGCTCAATTTGCAGGTAGCTCTTCTGTTCCAGCTCACGTCGCCATGATGGGCTTCATCGGCATGGGTAACAATCCAATGGTCGGTGCTACAGTTGCATTGGCTGTCGCTGTGAGTGAATCTCAAAACGCATAGCGCCAAAACGATCTCCACCGTCGGCCTGTTGTATAGAGGCAGTTGTGTCGAGCTTAATAATTGAGAAACTCGCAATAACGCGCGACCAAAACTCTACACCTATCACTAAAATCAAACAGCCAGCCTTATGCTGGCTGTTTTTTATTCACACTTGCTCTACTATCTATTTCTAATAATTATTTGTATCTAAGATTAAATACACTAGCCATTAGTATTTAACTGCATCTTTTCAAAGGAATAATATGAAAGAGCTCATCATTCATACCATTACCGTGTTCATGGGCTTTTTTGCCATCATGAACCCAATCGCTAATACGCCAATCTTTCTTGGATTAACCGGTGACAATGACAGGGAAACGGTCAAGTCCATCGCCTTCCGTTCAGTGTTTATCGCATTCGTCATCGTCAGTACGTTTGCACTCTCTGGCAAACTGATCTTTGACCTCTTTGGTATCACGCTTTACGCACTGCGTATCACGGGCGGTATTCTGGTCTTTTTGATTGGCTTTCACATGCTACAAGGCGACTCAACACACGCCAAAGCGAAAGAGAAGGTCAACTCAGATGCCCAACGAGACGCGGCGCTAAGTATCGCAGTTTCACCTTTAGCTATGCCAATACTGGCCGGCCCGGGCACCATTGCCACTGCGATGAACTTTGCCAGTACCGAGGGGATTTACGAGACCATCATCACCATCGTCGCCTTTGGTCTACTGTGTACTTTAACCTATGTATTATTTGTATTCGGCGAACGCTTCGTGAAAGCCGTTGGGCCAAGTGCACTGAATGTGATTACTCGAATGATGGGTTTGATACTAGCGGTAATCGGTATGCAGATGTTGATTGAAGGTATTGAACAAGCTCATAAGGCGCTGTTTGTTTAAGCTCAGACTACAAAAATCTAAAACAAAAATAGCCAGCGATTCGCTGGCTATTTTCTTTTACTGTTAATCTATACCCTTGTCTTTTAAGGCTTTGAATAACAATAAATAACGCTCCGACAAGTGCGGTATCAGTACTATTTATATTCCATCGTTGTTGTTTCAAACCCTAGTGGTTCTAGTACTTTCTTATGCTCAGCCCAAGAGATAAATGATTCAGCATCAGTATTACATATGTCACCTGAGCCTTCCGCACATGGTTTAATACCACCGTCATAGATGACGCTATACTTCTCGGTACTTCCATCGTATGACAAGTTGTTAACTTTGTAAGTTTTAAAACTATCGCCTGAAATAACTATGTCTTGACGATCTGTTGATGTTAATTGAGCATCGCCTAATACATTCCAACCATCACTACCGCTTGCATTATAGTTATTAACGATAACAGTGTAGTCAGCGGCATCGTTCATTGTCGCCCATACTGGGTTTACTTCTGTTCCAGTATTTACCTCTAGATTCGTAACTGTACCTGATACACCTTTCACATCTTCTGTAAACGTGTAACGCATACCCGATACATACGGGAACTTACCAGCATGAGCACCTTCAGCAAGCGTCGGCTCAATTGTGCTGTCAATAAGGTTTCGAATCACCTCGCCTTTCACTGTTAAAATCGACAGGTAGTTCGAGAATGGTAATAATTCTAGCGTAGCGTTACCTTCCCTGAAATCACCTGACGCGATATCCGTTCGAACACCACCAGCTCCCACCAAACCAATCTGGACATTTTTACCGGTAACAGTTGCTACCGACGCTTGATTTGCCCAATAAATCATACCTTGAGCTATCATAGGTGCAACATCAGAACCGTGCACATCTGTTCCAGCATCACCAGGACGACGCTCATGACTGATTTCAGTCGGTGCGGCTGCAACAACATCACCATATGCAGCTTCAAGAGCAGGCTTATAAGTCGCGTCGATACGGGTTCTTAAATCAACATCTTCATTTTTAATCGTGATTTTATCGTTATCATCAATAAACGAAGTTACATCATCTTTATCAGAGCTAACCATTTGATGTTCTCGATGAGAATCATGATAAAACTCATCATTTGATAATAAAGTATTATTCCCAACACATGATAGGAGGTTGCCATTTATATCAAATGCTACATCAACGTCTCCGATAGCTTCGGCATACTGACCAGCTTGAACCACACAAGTATTTTGTGCCTTATCTTTTTGCGGGATCATTTCGGCGTAAATACCATTATTACCTTGGTCAAGGTCGGTAAAATCACCAAGTAAAGTATGAGAATGACCGCCAACAATAATATCGATACCCGTTGTATTGGCAGCTAGATCCTTATCGGCAGCATTTCCTATATGTGATAGAACAATGATTTTATTCACACCCTTGGTTTTTAAATCATTTATAGTGGCTTGAGTTGCTGTAATTTGGTCACTAAATGTCACATCACCAGTCCCGGTAGCTATCGTTGGCATATCCCCCAAAACAACACCGATTACCGCAACAACTTTCTCATCATCACTTGCATCAGAAACAGAGGTAATTGCTCTTTTTTCTGAGCCTTCAAATGCAAACAGTTGATAAGGGTATAAATTATCTACATTACTTAAAGACTGATCTTTTGATGCATCCATATTATTTGCTAATATCGGAAAACTAACCGTATTGATGAACGATGCGAGCTTGTCGGTATCTAAGTCGAATTCATGGTTCCCAAGTACCATTGCATCTAACCCCATCAGGGACAATAAGTCTGCGTTTGCAGCACCTTCATTTAGCTTAAAGTAAGCGGTACCTTGCCATGCATCACCACCATGCAAGAATAACAAAGGTTCTTTGTCTGCTTTAGCCCCTGCTTTGATATCGTCAGCGGCTTTCAATAGGCGAGGATAGCCGCCAAATTCGTTATAAACCTTCTTGCCATCAGCACCCATAGTAAAACTGGATTTTACAGGATCAAAATTTGAGTGAGTGTCATTCACATGTGCTATGCGCAATGTCATATCGGGAACAATAATATCGTCACTGTCCGAGCCACAACCAACCATCGCTACGCCGATAGAGAGCACCAGTAAAGACTTAGTAAAATTCATAGAAGATCCTTTATTAATCGTTTTAATGTCGTTATGGCTGGAAATATACTTATATCCTTAAGTGTTTTAGTGATCGCTATCTTAATTACACAGCGGAAAAACTGAGTAATTACTCGGACTGTAGGCACAAGCGATTAATCAACAGAACTCGATTAATTCCGATACTAAACAGATATTTATAAAGAATTTGTGACTAGCTCTATTGATATAGCGAACAAGAGACTTCTTTCTAAGTGCAGATTTGGGATGAGAATGGAGCGGTGCAAAGCAGCTTAAGCAATGATCAATACAATAAGCTCAGAGAGTAATATCCGGATAATGAAAACTATCGCCAGAAAGACAAGCAATATCATTTTACAGACTTTATCCCGATACGCCCTTTCATAACGAGAGCGCTCTCTTTATGATGAACGCAATTAAATTAACTTTGCTAACGGCAGCGCTTGTTATTCGAGCCGCTGTTATGAAATAGCAAAATCAAGACTCAACACATGGAGATTCAACATGGCTTACTTTTCACTAGCCTTCGGTACGGCAACCAAAAACCGCGACAATAAAATCATTGAAGCGTTCTTCCCTAACCCACTTCTAAACCCAAGTGACGCTCTTGTTGCGGCTGTGGCTGAAGTATCAGGTTACACTGAAGGCAACCAAGCTATCGAAATCTCTGCTGCACAGAGCGCGGAACTAGCGAGAGCATTCGCAGCAAACGACGATGCAGCAAACGCATCTTTCGCAGAAAAAGCAGCAGCATCTGAGCAGCCACTTGTTCTTGTTGTTCTTGCGACTGACGAGAAGCCAGCATCGGTTGCTGAAGGCTTCCTAAAGCTTCAACTTATCTCTAACCGCCTAGTTCAACCGCACGGTACAGTACTGGACGGCATCTTCGGCCTACTGCACAACATCGCATGGACAAACGAAGGCCCAATCGATCTTCCTGAACTAGCTGAGCGTCAAATCGAAGCTCGCCTAGCTGGTCGTGCTCTATCTGTAGATTGCGTAGACAAGTTCCCTAAAATGGTGGATTACGTGGTACCAACAGGTATTCGTATTGCTGACACTTCTCGTGTTCGTCTTGGCGCACATG
Source organism: Vibrio sp. 10N.286.55.E10 (assembly GCF_002872555.1). Classification (NCBI taxonomy): domain Bacteria; kingdom Pseudomonadati; phylum Pseudomonadota; class Gammaproteobacteria; order Vibrionales; family Vibrionaceae; genus Vibrio; species Vibrio sp. 10N.286.55.E10. The sequence continues at coordinate 126,323 of NZ_MCSD01000059.1, read as the reverse complement.
TGGGTGAAGGCACAACGGTTATGCACGAAGGTTTCATCAACTTCAATGCAGGTACAACTGGCGTAAGCATGGTTGAAGGTCGTATCTCTGCTGGTGTTGTTGTAGGTAACGGTTCAGACATCGGTGGCGGCGCTTCTATCATGGGTACGCTATCTGGTGGCGGTACTATGGTTATCTCTATCGGCGAAAACTGCCTACTAGGCGCAAATGCAGGTCTTGGCTTCCCAATGGGCGACCGCTGTACTGTTGAGTCTGGCCTATATGTGACTGCTGGTACGAAAGTTCGCATGCTAGATAAAGAAGGCAACGAAGTAGAAATCATCAAAGCGCGTGACCTAGCTGGCGTTTCTGATCTTCTGTTCCGTCGCAACTCGATCACTGGTCAAATTGAATGTCTAGCGAACAAGTCTGCTGTTGAACTGAACAGCGAGCTACACAGCAACAACTAATTTAAGCGCTAGATGCTAAATTACTAGATACTAAAAAATACGAAGCCGCTGGGGTTAACTCCAGCGGCTTTTCTTTTATTAGTCTCTAGCTGAAAGGGTTACGCTTTCTCTGCGGCTAGCTGTTCAAGCGCTTGAATAGAGGTCTCTGATACTAGCGTGCCATCCATGTAGTAGCTGACCTTATCGCCATCACGAACACCCGTCAGAACGGCTTTCTGGCCATCGTTGTAGGTGATGTCCATGCGAATGGTGTTCTCATCGATTTGTTGCATCTCACCCCATTCAATCTGGCGATTATTGAAACCAAGTGGCGCTTCTTTTAGTGAATCATCAAGGCTGTCGTTCACATCAATCATGGTGTCGACTTTGCTATCAAAGATGTGAGGCGCGCCTGTGAGTGGGTTTTTACCCGCCCAGAATTCGATTGAGTTAAAGACAATGTAATCGGCTGCGGTGGTTAGTGCGTAAACCGGAGCAAGCAAGAAGTTGACGCCTGCACGAGCGTAACGGTTATCTACCACCTCGACGTTGAACTTCATTAATTTCCCAGTAACCGCGTTACTACCTACACACCCAGCTAACGACATAACAATCGCTGCCACTGCAACGGCTTTTGTAATTGTTGTTTTCATAGATCCCTCTTATGCCACGATGATTGATTCAGTTTTTGCATAGCCGAACGAAGCTTTCCTTGCTCGAGTGCAAGAATTATTCGCCTAACAAATTGATTCCATAACATTTAGCGTAGTGGAGATTTTTAGAACAGCAAACTGCAAACCTCAATTGTTTCGCACCGGTTCCTAAATCTTAGGAAATAAAAAAGCGCAGACCTTTCGATCTGCGCTTTTCATTTTTGCATAACCTAGCCTAGATTAATGCGACCTGTAAGAAAGTGATTAACCTACATTCTTCCGAGCGTTTTGGAACATACGCATCCAAGCGCCATTCTCGCCCCAACCTTCTGGAGACCAAGAGTTTGCAACCGTGCGGAATACACGCTCTGGGTGAGGCATCATGATTGTCACGCGGCCATCCGTCGTTGTTAAACCAGTGATAGCGTTTGGCGAACCGTTCGGGTTGTTCGGGTATTGCTGCGTTTGGTTACCGTTGTTATCAACGTAACGTAGGGCAACTGTACCTGAGTTTTCAATCGCGTTTAGGTGGTCGTTGTCACGCACTTCTACGCGACCTTCACCGTGAGAAACCGCAATTGGCATACGAGAACCTTCCATGCCATTGAAGAATACGGAATCAGACTTCTGAACTTCAACTAGGCTGAAACGAGCTTCAAAACGCTCAGATTCGTTGCGAACGAAACGTGGCCAGTACTCAGCTCCTGGGATAAGTTCACGTAAGTTAGAAAGCATCTGACAACCGTTACACACACCTAGTGAGAAGGTATCTTCACGCTTGAAGAAGTTTTCAAACTGGTCACGCGTCGAATCGTTAAACAGAACCGACTTCGCCCAACCTTCACCAGCGCCTAGTACGTCACCGTAAGAGAAGCCACCACAAGCCACAAGCCCGTTGTACTCTTCAAGAACCGCTTGACCCGTTAGGATGTCGCTCATGTGAATATCTGTCGCTTCGAAACCTGCACGGTCGAATGCTGCTGCCATTTCCACGTGAGAGTTAACACCCTGCTCACGTAGAATCGCCATCTTAGGCTTAGCGCCAGTGTTGATGAACGGTGCAGCGATATCTTCATTTACGTCGAAGCTTAGTTTCACGTTCAGACCTGGGTCTGAGTTGTCTTTCTTCGCTTCGTGCTCTTGGTCAGCACATGCTGGGTTATCACGTAGACCTTGCATCTTATGCGTTGTCTCAGCCCAGATAGTACGTAGTTCAGTACGGTTACGTTGGATTACAACGTCTGCGCCTGACTTAATCACTACCTCGTCAGATGCTTCAACAGAGCCAATTACGTGTGAACACGCTTCTAGGCCATTTGCTGCAAGAGTAGAAAGAACTGCGTCTAGGTCGTCGTTGCGAACTTGGATTACCGCACCTAGCTCTTCGTTGAATAGTGCTGCTAGTGTGTCTTCGCCTAGCGCTGCAATATCAGCGTTAACACCACAGTGACCTGCGAACGCCATTTCAGCTAGCGTTACGAATAGACCACCGTCGCCTTTATCGTGGTAAGCGACAACTTGGTCGTTAGCCACAAGTGCTTGAACGCCTTCGTAGAAACCTTTTAGTTGTGCTGCGTTGTCTACGTCTGCTGGCTTGTCACCAAGCTGCTTGTAAACTTGCGCTAGTGCTGTAGCACCCATACGGTTTTTGCCGTTACCTAAGTCGATAAGAACTAGGCTTGTATTACCCTTGTCAGTGCGAAGTTGAGGCGTAATCGTCTTACGAACATCTTCAACACGTGCGAACGCAGTGATAACAAGAGATAGCGGAGACGTTACTTCTTTCTGCTCGCCATTCTCTTCCCACTTAGTCTTCATCGACATTGAGTCTTTACCCACAGGGATAGTTAGACCTAGCGCTGGACATAGTTCTTCACCAACTGCTTTCACCGCTTCGTAAAGACCTGCATCTTCACCTGGGTGACCCGCTGGAGACATCCAGTTAGCCGACAGTTTAATGTGTTTGATATCGCCGATATTGGTCGCTGCGATGTTTGTGATTGCTTCACCAACCGCTAGACGAGCAGATGCGCCGAAGTCTAGTAGTGCCACTGGCGTACGCTCACCAAGAGACATCGCCTCACCGTGGTAAGAGTCGTAACTTGCCGCAGTTACAGCACAGTTAGCAACAGGAACCTGCCATGGGCCAACCATTTGGTCACGAGCCACAAGGCCAGTTACCGAGCGATCACCGATAGTGATAAGGAATGTTTTCTCAGCCACTGTTGGTAGACGAAGAACACGGTCAACCGCTTCGTTCATCTCGATACCAGAACGGTCAATCGCTGGGTTATTTGCTTTTAGCGTTTTCGCGTCACGGTGCATCTTAGGTGTTTTACCTAAAAGGATGTCCATTGGCATGTCGATTGGCGTGTTGTTGAAGTGTGAATCTTCAAGTTTAAGTTCACGCTCTTCCGTTGCTTTACCAACCACTGCGTAAGGTGCGCGTTCACGCTTACAAATAGCGTCGAACGTTGCCATGTCTTCGTCAGCAACCGCCATTACGTAACGCTCTTGAGATTCGTTACACCAGATCTCAAGTGGGCTCATGCCCGGCTCATCGTTTGGCACATCACGTAGGTTAAAGATACCACCACGCTCGCCATCGTCTACTAGCTCAGGAAGAGCATTAGAGATACCGCCAGCGCCCACATCGTGGATAAATGCGATTGGGTTCGCATCACCTAGCTGCCAACAACGGTCGATAACTTCCTGACAACGACGTTCCATTTCTGGGTTTTCACGTTGTACAGAAGCGAAGTCTAGATCTTCAGAAGAAGAACCCGAATCCATTGAAGATGCCGCACCGCCACCAAGGCCGATGTTCATCGCAGGACCACCAAGAACGATTAGGCTTGCACCTACTGGGATCTCTTTCTTCTGAACGTGCTCATCACGGATGTTACCAAGACCACCAGCTAGCATGATTGGTTTGTGGTAACCACGTACTTCTTCACCAGCGTGAGAGTTAACTTTCTCTTCGTAAGTACGGAAGTAACCTAGCAGGTTTGGACGACCAAATTCGTTGTTGAATGCTGCGCCGCCAAGAGGACCTTCAAGCATGATATCCAGAGCAGTAACGATACGGCTTGGCTTACCAAAGTCTGTTTCCCAAGGTTGAACGAAGTTCGGGATCTTAAGATTAGATACAGAGAACGCAACCAAACCAGCTTTTGGTTTACCACCAATACCAGTCGCGCCTTCATCACGGATTTCACCGCCTGAACCTGTCGATGCGCCCGGCCATGGAGAGATTGCCGTTGGGTGGTTGTGCGTTTCAACTTTCATCAAGATGTGTGTTTTTTCTTGGTGGTAGTTGTATTGGCGAGTTTCTGGATCTGGGAAGAAACGACCGACTTCAGAACCTGTCATTACCGCTGCATTATCTTTGTAAGCAGACAGAACGTGCTCTGGTGTCGTTTCAAAGGTGTTCTTAATCATCTTGAACAATGATTTTTCTTGCTTAACGCCATCGATAGTCCAATCAGCGTTAAAGATCTTGTGACGACAGTGCTCTGAGTTCGCTTGTGCAAACATCATTAGCTCGATGTCAGTCGGATTACGACCTAGCTTCTCAGTGAAGCTTTCAAGAAGGTAATCGATCTCATCTTCTGCAAGTGCAAGACCTAGGGTAACGTTTGCTTTTTCAAGCGCTTTACGTCCGCCAGTTAATAGGTCAACTTCCGCATAAGGAGCAGGCTCAGCAACCGTGAATAGTGCCGCCGCTGATTCGAAGTCAGTGAAAACCACTTCCATCATACGGTCGTGCAGAATCGCTTTCAGCTCAACAAGTTGAAGCTCAGAAAGTTCAGAAGAGGTTTCAATGTAGAAAGCAGTACCGCGCTCTAGACGTGACACTTTAGCCAGCCCGCAGTTGTGTGCGATATCTGTTGATTTTGAAGACCAAGGCGAGATAGTGCCCGGGCGTGGCGTTGCAAGCAGCAGTAAACCTTCAGGTTCATGCTCTTCAATCGTTGGACCGTAAGTCAGTAGCTTTTCTAGCTTCTCAACTTCAGACTCATCTAGGTCTGCCGTTAGATCAGCAAAGTGGGCAAACTCAGCGTAAATACCTGTTACAGGTAAGCTTAATTCACGACAAAGCTCTAAAAGCTTGTTAACACGAAACTCAGATAGAGCTGGGGAGCCACGCAAAATTCTCATGTGCTTACGTCTCTTATGCAGTTGATTAAGGTAGTATTGGAATAAATTCAGTGGGTTATAGGAACAACCTAACTGTTTTCTTCGAAGCTATTCCCGAAGGTTGCCAAACCTATGCCGATTCCACCTCTTCAATGCGAGCGCATTATAAAGCATTTCTTTTTGTGACGTAACACCAAAAGCAACCGTTTGCGTGATTTTTTTTATCTTTCTGCGTAAATGGTACTTTTGCTGCATTTATCACCACTTTTACAACTGTTTAATTAAACCTACTTTGCCAGCCTTGCGGGGTTTGGTATAAAGGGGCTTCCACTTTTCGAGATTTCATTTTGATGCCTAAATTTACGCTCATCTTTTCGTCTAAGTTCCTTCTGCTCGCCATCGCCCTCTTTGGGTTGGCTGGATGTCAGATTGAATCTGAACCTAAAAGTGTCCTTGAGCAGATACGAGATCGTGGCGTTCTTCGTGTCGGCACCCTCAATAACCAACTCTCATATTACATCGGTCCTGATGGCCCTGCTGGCTTGGATTACGAATTAGCGCGTGAATTTGCGCAGGAGCTTGGTGTAAAGCTTGAGGTTAAACCCGCTTACCGTTTGTCTGGCCTGTTCCCTGCCCTGCAGAAAGGCGAAATCGATCTTATCGCAACCGGCTTAACGCAAAACAATAAACTGACACGCGCTTATCGTGCCGCACCTGCTTATTACTATGTAAGCCAACAGGTCGTATACAAAAAAGGCCAGTGGCGACCAAGAAATCTTGAACAACTGATCAATTTCGAGAATGAGCGTCAGGCTGAATTTGTAAAAGCGCAAACTGAATCAGAAGAGGCGGCGTCTACTGACACATTAACGCCATCTTTGGTTGTAGTGAAAGACTCACACTTTGAGCCAACACTAAAGCAGCTGCAAAAAACACACGATGACTTTATCTATGATGCGGTCGGCAATGCTGATATCAACGACCTGCTTAAAGAAGTCTCGACTGGGGAGCGCTTATTCACTGTGGCTGACTCAATTGAGCTGTCACTTGCACAACGTTTATACCCAGACGTAGCTTTGGCTTTTGAACTGACAGAAGACCAACCTATCTCTTGGTATTTGCAGAAGTCTGAAGATGAAAGCCTTTATGCTCTGTTGATTGAGTTCTTCGGTAACCTAAAACAGTCTGGTGAACTCGCTTCACTGGAAGAGAAATACATCGGCCACATCGGTACTTTTGACTATGTTGATACTCGTGCCTTTATCCGTGCACTGGACAGCAAGTTACCAAAATGGTCACCGCTGTTTCAGAAGTACTCGCAAGAGTTTGATTGGCGCTTGATTGCTGCATTGGCATACCAAGAGTCACACTGGAACCCTGTTGCGCGCTCGCCAACTGGTGTGCGAGGCATGATGATGCTAACACTGCCTACTGCTAAGAGTGTTGGTGTAACCAACCGTCTTGACCCGAAACAGTCGGTACAAGGTGGTGTTGAATACCTGCGTCGGATCGTGAACCGAGTGCCAGATTCAATCACACAACATGAAAAGATCTGGTTTGCCCTAGCCTCATACAACGTAGGTTACGGACACATGATGGATGCTCGACGCTTAACCAAAGCACAAGGCGGAGATCCTGATGCTTGGGGCGATGTAAAAGACCGATTGCCTCTATTGAGACAGAAGAAGTACTACAGTAAGACTCGTTATGGGTATGCTCGTGGTGATGAAGCAAGGAATTACGTTGAGAACATTCGCCGTTATTACCAGAGCATCATTGGCCATGTGAATAAGCGCAATAAAGAGCAAGAAGCGAGCCTTGAAGGTTTGGTGGTGATCCCGCCTTTAGAAACCTCAGGTGCTGAATCAAGCATTAGTGCTGCTCAATCGACAGTAAGCAGTTCGGAACCTTCGCAGTAGATACTAAAAGAGCAATGCCATTAAGCATTGCTCTTTTTTATTGTGCTTTTTATAACTGCGCGAAAAAGAACAAGCTCGACAAAAGGCCATGAAACTCGATGTGTCATATTGCAGTAACAATCGAACTTTATAACGGCACACCATAATCAAAAATTACGTTCTGTTGCACATCAGTGCTGGGTTTAGCTAGAGCTGCTCTTCTGGGTAAGCCAAGCGCGCGACAAGCCAAATAAACGAATAACACTATAATTAAATCGTTAGCCCAAACTAAAAAGTCAGACGACAAATAGGAAATCATTGAAATGATGAAGAAACTGAAATCGAAACGCCTTGATAAGACCGTTGCTGCAAACCGTCGTAAGCGTATGCTTTCAAATAATAAAAAGAAGATCATTTGGCGCAATCGCGCTTTCATGCAGATGATTGCCGAGTAAATGTAGTTACTCAGTCAGTTTGCTTGGCACTCTTGCGATTGAGAGTGCCGAAAGCACGCTGCTATTTCTTGTTGCTAGCCTTCATCTCTGCTTCTAAACGCTGCTCTTCCAACAGACGTTCTTGCTTTCGCTTCTCTTTTATCTCTTTTCTACGACGCTTGAAAAACGCCTGCAATTGTTCACGGCACTCTTCCTCTAACAAACCATGCTCGACGTCGGCATAGTGGTATGAGGCTTGGCTTTCAAACAAATTCAACACTGTACCTGCAGCACCCGCTTTTAAGTCTGGGGCGCCAAACACAATGCGCTTTACTCGGCTGTGTAACAAGGCACCTGCGCACATTGGGCAAGGCTCTAGCGTGACATATAAAGTGGTATCGAGTAGCCGATAGTTTTCTAAGGTTTGACCGGCTTTACGCAAGGTTTCAATTTCTGCGTGTGCCGTTGCATCGTGGCTGCCAATCGAACGGTTCCATCCTTCAGAGATAATCTCCCCATCTTTCACTAATACAGCACCCACAGGAACCTCTCCCTCACTCTCTGCTTGCTTAGCAACCTCAATGGCGCGTCGCATGAAGATTTCATCTTGAGGGGTGAATTGATGGTCTGACAAAGGGAACTCCAAAAAACATAGGATAAAAACGAAAATAGGTATGCGGTGAAGCATACCTAATCTTCGTGATAATGAACAATAAAGAGGTTAAGACAACAAAAGACAATGAACCATTGCCGCTTGTTGGTTGATCTGACTGTTAGCTATTAGCATCTTCTGTGTCATCGACTATTGGCGTCGCCTTGATACTCACTATGCGATTGTTCTCAACAGAGATAATTTCAAACTGCCACTGCTGGTATTGAACAACTTCGCCTGCATCCGGTAAACGCCCGATTAACCAAGTCACAAGGCCATTCAACGTTTGGAAGCTCTCACTTTCGCCCTCAAAATCCGATAGCTCTAAACGGTTTTTCAGTTCACTGATAGGAATCAATCCATCCACCAGCAAACCGTCTTCCACTTGCTCGGTCCAAAGATCGTTCGGGTTATTCGATAGCTCACCAGCAATCGCCTCAAGAATATCGTAATGAGTCACAAGACCTTGCACATCGCCATACTCGTCGACAATGAATGCCATCTCAGTACCCGACTCTTTAAAGTAGCCAAGTAAACGCAGAGCTTTCATCGATTCTGGAACATAGATCGGCGAGCGAGACAGCCCCATGATCACTTGAATGCTTAGATTGCCCGCCTGATTCAGCAAGGCTTTGGCTGACACCGTACCGACCACTTTATTGAGGTGATCTTGGCACAATGGAAACACACTATGCTTTGATGAACGCAATTGCTTAAAGATATTCTCAACAGGCTGATCGATATCCAGAAAATCGATGTCTCGACGCGGAGTCATCAATGAGCTCACAAGGCGATCATCAAGCTGCAAGATATTGCGAATCATCTCTTGTTCGCCGCGTTCAATCACACCCGATTCCGAGCCCTCTTTCACCAGTGCATGGATATCATCTTCAGTCACGCTATCTTCTTCACCGCCTCGACCCATCAACTTAAGAATACCTTCCGTTGAAGCCGACAACGCAAATACAAACGGCGTCGCGATTTTAGATAGCCAGAAGATTGGCAGCGCGACTAACACAGCAATGTTTTCAGCTTGAGACTGAGCAAAACGCTTTGGTACCAACTCACCGACAACGATAGCGAAATAAGTAATACCCACCACCACAACCGCGGTAGACAAGATATTCGCTTGTGTTGGGTCTAATCCCCACAGTTCAAGTTGAACGGCCAATGGAGCCGATAGCGTCGCCTCACCCACAATACCGCTGAGCAGGCCGATTACCGTGATACCGATTTGAATGGTTGAGAGGAAGCGGGTTGGGTTTTCTTTGAGTTCAAGCGCAACCTGAGCGGAACGGTGTTTTTCGGCTAAGCGTTTCAACCGACTATTCTTTGCTGCTACCAATGCAATCTCTGACATGGCAAACAGACCATTTAAAACAATTAACCCTACTAAAAGCAGAATCTTCATGTGGCTTGGATTTCCTAAATTTACCGGCCAACAATTAGCCGTAATCCGGAGTATAAGCTGAGTGCCTTTACCTTGGATATAAAAAGTCTCAGATATAAAAAATAGCGAAAAAAAAGCCCGCACATTTCGGTGCGGGCTTAGCAATGAATAAAGCTTAATTTTGCTTAGTTCAATCTTACATTGTGTAAGTGTAAGGTGCTTGGATACCTAGTGGGATACCAAGAGCCCAGTAAGCTAGCAAGAAGATAGACCAACCGATTAGCATAGCAATCGAGAATGGCATCATTAGAGAAGCTAGAGTACCGATACCTGTGGACTTAACGTAGCGTTGACAGTAAACAACAACCAGTGGGAAGAACACCATTAGTGGAGAGATGATGTTAGACACTGAGTCACCTACACGGTAAGCCGCTTGAGATAGCTCAGGAGAGATACCCACAACCATTAGCATTGGAACTAGGATTGGACCGATAAGAGCCCACTTAGCTGAAGCAGAACCTACAAGCAAGTTAACTGAAGCTGTTAGTAGAATCATACCAACAACCGTTGCTTCACCAGGAAGGTCCATCGCTTTCAGGCCTTCAGCACCGTAAAGTGCCAGCATAGTACCGATGTTTGATTGACCGAATGCAGATAGGAACTGTGCACAGAAGAACGACATTACAATGTATGCGCCCATCGTTGCCATCGTCTCAGACATTGCTTTGATTACGTCATTGCTGTTCTTGAAAGTACCCGCTACACGGCCGTAGACGATACCTGGAATGATGAACAGGATGAAGATCAGAGGAACGATAGACTTCATTACTGGTGCAGAGAATGCTGTTAGCTCACCTTCAGGCGAACGAAGCGCTGAGTTTTCAGGAATAAGAGCCGCGATCAGCAGACCAATACCTGCAACCATAGCCCAACCTGCAAACTTGAATGCTTTAGATTCAATTGCAGTGAACGTACCAAGATCTGGTGCTGCTTCTGCATCTTCATCAACTGGCGTGTTAGCAAGGCGAGGCTCGATGATCTTCTCAGTTACGTACCAACCGATAGCAACAATAAGAACTGAAGATAGGCCAGTAAAGAAGATGTTCGCTAGAGGGTTAATCACGTATTCAGGGTCAAGAACGTTTGCCGCAGTTTGAGTGAAACCAGCTAGTAGCGGGTCAATACCTGAAGGAATGAAGTTCGCTGAGAAACCACCTGATACACCAGCAAACGCTGCTGCAATACCCGCTAGGGGGTGACGACCCGCAGCGTGGAAGATGATACCGCCAAGAGGGATTACTAGAACGTAACCTGCATCTGCTGCTGTGTGAGACACGATAGCAACAAGAATTAGCATTGGCGTTAGTAGCTTAGCTGGCGTGAAGTTAAGCATCTTCTTAAGGCCAGTCGTAATGAAGCCTGAAGAATCTGCAACGCCAACACCTAGCATAGCAACAAGTACGATGCCTAGAGGTGCGAAGCCTGTGAACGTAGTAACCATATTCGCTAGGAAGCTAGCAAGCGCTTCACCAGTAAGTAGGTTGTTAACTTCAAGAGCAGCACCCGTTTGAGGGTTGATGAGGTCGAATGAAAAGTTCGACAAAAGTGCAGATGCTACCCATACAATAACTAGAGCCCAGAAGAACAGGATTGCTGGATCTGGAATTTTGTTGCCGGCGCGTTCAATGAAGTTTAGAAAGCGGTCCATTCCACTGATTTTCTCAGTCGATGGTGCTTTTTTTACGGCTTGGTTACTCATTGTAACTCCATATGTGATGTTGTTTTGTTTAGGCCTAATATAAGTTTTGACCACGGCCTATTGGTACAGCACATATTCTATTAAAGTCGTTATTAAAAAGCACAAGATTCCATCTAATTTTCCATAAATGGAGACATATTTTGCAAAAATACCATACAACCACAACAATATAAAAACACAAAAAACACCATTTCATATACAGAGTTTTAACTAGCACGCAAACAATGTCCGAGGAGTGAAAATTATCAGTAAAAGGAGTGGCGCAAGCCTTGGCATGCAGTAAACGTTTGCTTAGGGGTCAGTCAAACTCACTGTATTTGGAGAGCATAGTTTCGAGATAAATACTTTGCGCGCGGTTCATACGATCTTGCCATGCAATTGTGACAACAATGTTTTTGAGGGCGCCAGATAAGGCTCCGCTCGCATTAGTGACTTCACATGTCATCGAATATACAGAACCAGATAAACCGGATAGGGGATCTGAACTCGCGATGTTGAGACAGTAACTCGACTGATTTAGTTCCTCAAAAGGAATAAGCCCTACCGCGCCACTAACATTGAGCGCGCGAGTTCGATAATGCTCCATCTGCCTTTCTGCAAAATGCAAAGCTTCGACACTCTGGAGCGCATGATCCGACTTTTGTTCCGCATACACCTGTAATTTAACCAGCCCTAACGACGCAACGCCAATCAGCAGAAAAGAGATAAGTACCTCTAGTAAACTGAAGCCAGAACTCTTAGAAATCATTCCACGAACCTCGCTGCCATTGGTACGTTGAAGGTGGGTCACTTGGGTTCGAATCCGCACGAAAATCCATGTCCATATCGCCCACTATGGTCGTCACTCCCGAGGGGGAATCAAAAATAAGACCACCAGAAGGTAAACCAGAGGCAAACTGAATCCCGACACTTTTTTTGACGACACTGGCCTCATCAATATCTTTGATAAAAGGCGCAAACACGTTATTAGCAGCGAGCGCATTCCAGAAACCATCGACTCGATTTTTCACGTGGCTCTTTTGATAATCGACCAAATGATAAATCACTCCGTTGTAAGCCATGGCTCCATTCAGGGCCAACACACCATCTTGCACAACCAACAGCTGTGACGGATTGATTGTGGCCGCAACCGCAGCGTTGATATGGCAGTTGCCTTCAATCCACAGCCCCTTGGTTTGCCCTGCAGTGAAGTGGTCCATGATCTCAGTGCCGCACTCAGTCGCATTCAATAGCTGAACATGTTTAAACAAATCCGTATCTTGTGATAAATCGACAATGTTTTGATCAGTTTTAGCAACACCAAAAAAGGTGTAAAACGGATTCATATTCGGATCTGGATTAAAGTCTTTTTGGAAAGGCGGTGGATTAGTACCTTGATAGTAATCAGGGGCATAGATTGAATGAGTGCTACCGGAAGCACCTTTCGGGATCTCCGTTTTATAATCACTATGGCATATACCATCAAAGCCAGAAAATGGACCATCAGCACTAGGATCGAGAACCTCTAACCCCAATGCCTGTCCTGAATTACTATGAGTTTCGTTATATTGATAGGTGAACAGGTCAGCAAAAGAGACACTGACACACTCATATTCATTGCCGCTAATTGGGTCTTCTTTTACTGTCGGCTTCAAGCTTAAGGTACCAATAAGCTCAATAGGCCCCGTCGACTGAATCGCCCCACTGCCGAACTGAGATCTTTCTTTTATTGTCTTAAAAAGTGACTGTGCGTTTGAGGATGACGTTACGATGTAAGCACTAGAAATTGCACTATCGGAGATCTCGATTTCTGGCTGATTTTGATAAGGAGAGCACCAATCTGCAAAATCCGCCGGGCGAGCACTCACGTCTTTGATATCAGCAATAGTCTTGTCTAATTCAAGTAAGTAAGAATAAGTACATTCTAGCCCCCCTTCCGAACGCCAATGTTCTTGCCTGCCTTGAACCTCGTTTTGAGCAACTTTGATCTGATGAAAAACACTGCGATACGTGCCTAGCGTCACCACTAAAGCTCCAACTAAAAGAACCGATGTCACCAGCAAGGTCACCACGCCGCGCTGCTTTCTATATATCATCATTGCCAGTTCCTTTGTTTAACGGAAACCGAAACCGATTTGGAAACACCTGCGGTTGGAATTGAGGCTGTGATACTGATGTCAGTAAATGTGCTCTTGATAGAGTTCTGCTCTAATACTTGGGAATTAATGCTGAACTCATCAACATCAATGAGGTTGTCATCGAAAAGTGAGTAACATCCAGTAACCTCATGAAATGTAGGAATTGCCTCCGATACAGTGGTGCCCTTCTCACATATTTGCAGTTTGGGTCCATTTTTTTTGTAAACGATATTTCGATGATCTTTACTTGCGCTCGAACCCTCTCGGAAGTAAACAAAACCAACGGCAACACCACCGCTCACTTGAATGGTATCCGTCGCGCCAGACAACTTGATTGAATAACCATTAGATCCATCGTAGCCCGCTCGTTGAATATCTTCTTTCATCACTTGCATTGTGCTGGTTAGGTTTTGTAGTAGCAGTAACTCGATACCTTTGTCTTTAGCTGTTCTCTGACCGGCGATAAAAACACTGCCCATGATCGAGATCGCGAAGATACCAATCACAGACGCCACCATTAACTCAATCAATGATGTGCCTCGTTGCTTGCTAGGCGCAGCCACAATCGGCTTAACACGCATAATAGCCATATAGAGCGCTCGACTCGCCGCAAACCTTAATTCGCCCTGGGGGACTAGATAACTTAATCAATAAACGGTCGGTTGAAGATGCATTAGGAGAAAGATAGATCGTGCCCCTGGCAGGTCTCCCCCTGACACTCTCAAAGCTGATTCTCGCCCCCGTATAGTTGTGAGAAAACGACACATCTCGAAACGGTTGACCCGATAACATCACCAGCGTTTCGCCAGAGAGATCTTCGGTCGGCTTCAACAACAGACTCCATTCCCCTGTTGATTGCTCCTCATTTTTATCCATAGAAAAATGCACCCAAAGATCTTGATTCCTTTTAACCGATTCAGACTTGGCCTGAATAAGAAAGCCATTCAACTCTCCGGCGAGTCGCTGCATCTTGACGGTTTCAGTAACCGAACTAAAACTCGGGGCAGCCGCAGCTATCAGTATCGACAGCACCGATACCGTTACTAACAGCTCTAATAAAGTAAACCCGCGAGTCATTTCCCAAATTCCTATGTAATTCAGTGCGTAACCGTATTTAATCTTGCAGCGATGCTACCACCAGAGAAGAATGGACAGAGTTATGAAAGGAAACTACTCGCGATGATTCGAAGAAATATATGCAACAGCAACAACATAAGCATAAGAGGGATGACATTGATCGAGTTATTGCTGGCTGTGGTAATCGTGGGGATACTCGGTGCCATTGCCTATCCAAGTTATACCAACCATGTTACCAAGGCTCATCGAGTTACAGCGATGGCCGACATGACCAAAATACAACTGGAGATAGAAACCCTATACACGGGAAACTATGCGTCGGCAGCAGTGAATATTATTTCTGGAGGAACATGCTTGTTTTGTGATACCGATTCTAGCCGATACACGCTCGCTATCTCAGCAAGCAGCAGCACCTATTCAATTCAGGCTGAGCCGCATGCACCACAGACAAGTGATGACTGTTTAGATTCGACGACTGATTTTTTGGAATTGCACCACTCAGGTATCTCAGAGCCAGAAGCGTGTTGGAAATAATGAGGTAAGCCAATCAATCTCATGCGTTACCCTTTTACCCTTTCTACAGGCACAAAAAAGCCTGCACACTGGCAGGCTTTAAAATTTTCAAATCACTATCTAATTACTTAGTTAGGTCATCGAAGAAGTTTTTCACGCCGCTGAAGAAACCTTCAGATTTTGGCTTGTGCTTGCTTGCCGCTTCGCCACAACATGTTTCTTCGAATTCACGTAGTAGTTCTTTCTGACGAGAGCTTAGCTTAACTGGCGTTTCTACCACTAGCTTAACGATTAGGTCACCCACACCGCCGCCACGAACACCTTTCACGCCTTTGCCACGCATACGGAACATACGGCCCGTTTGTGTTTCTTCTGGCACTTTAAGGTTTACACGACCATCTAGTGTTGGAACTTCAACTTCACCGCCTAGAGCAGCCATAGAGAAGCTTACTGGAACTTCACAGTAAAGGTTGTTGCCGTCACGCTCAAAGATGTTGTGCTCTTTTACGTGTACTTGTACGTACAGGTCGCCAGCTGGAGCACCTTGCTCTCCCGCTTCGCCTTCGCCAGATAGGCGAATACGATCGCCAGTATCAACACCAGCAGGGATCTTAACGTTAAGTGTTTTCGTCTTCTGCTTGCGACCTTGACCATGACATGAGTTACATGGGTCTTTGATGATCTTGCCTTTACCGTTACACGTAGGACAAGTCTGTTGAACCGCAAAGAAACCTTGGCGCATTTGTACTTGGCCGTGGCCATGACAAGTGCCACACGTTTGTGCAGAAGAACCCGCTTTCGCGCCGCTGCCGTCACAAGTATCACACTCTACAAGTGTTGGTACTTCAATTTCTTTAGAAACACCACGAACCGCTTCTTCTAAAGAAAGTTCCATGTTGTAACGTAGATCTGAACCACGTTGTGCACGCTGTTGACCGCCACCACGACGACCACCGCCGAAGATGTCGCCAAATACGTCACCGAAGATATCGCCGAAGTCACCTTGGCCACCGCCGCCGAAACCGCCGCCGCCCATGCCGCCTTGTTCAAAAGCTGCGTGGCCGTATTGGTCGTAAGCTGCTTTCTTTTGAGAGTCAGTTAGGATCTCGTACGCTACTTTTACTTCTTTAAACTTATCTGCTGCGGTCTCGTCACCCTGGTTACGGTCCGGGTGGAATTTCATCGCTAAGCGTTTGTACGCTTTTTTAATATCGCGCTCTGATGCATCGCGGCTTACGCCTAATACTTCGTAAAAATCACGTTTTGACATGTTCTAGGTCACCAAAATAATTGCTACTACCGAATGATCACTTCAGTAGTCTGTGTATCAATCTAGATAAAAGTTCTGCCGGCTGAAACGCCGAATAAAGCTATTATCTAGATCGACAAGTCTAAATACAAATTTACGGGCGTGAGAGTTACCTCTGACGCCCGTATATTTAGAAATCGAAAAACGACTTTTCTAAGCTAAAACACGTTAGTTCAAGGAGAAGGCACGGAGCTTACGGATGTAAGTGAGTACCTTCGACGTAGAAATCACGTGTTATAGCGACGAAAAATTACTTTTTGTCGTCTTTAACTTCTTCAAACTCCGCGTCTACCACGTCGTCGTCTTGCTTAGGTTGTTCACCAGCGTCAGCACCAGCTTGTTCAGCTTGAGCTTTCTGTTGAGCAATTTCCATTAGCTTTTGAGCTGCTTGCATAAGTTCTTGAACTTTAGCGTCGATAGCTTCTTTGTCGTTACCAGACTTAACTTCTTCTAGTGCCGTGATAGCCGCTTCGATTTTAGCTTTCTCGTCTGCAGGTAGAGCTTCACCAGCTTCTTCTACTTGCTTCTTAGTGCCGTGAATCATTTGGTCAGCTTGGTTACGTGCAGTTACTAGCTCTTCGAACTTTTTGTCCGCTTCTTTGTTAGCTTCTGCTTCTTGTACCATTGCTTCGATCTCTTCCTCAGACAGGCCGCCTGATGCTTGGATAGTGATCTTCTGCTCTTTACCCGTCGCTTTATCTTTAGCAGATACGTTCAGGATACCATCAGCATCTAGGTCGAATGTTACTTCGATTTGTGGCATGCCACGTGGTGCTGGTTGGATACCTTCTAGGTTGAACTGACCAAGAGACTTGTTGTAAGTCGCTTGCTTACGCTCACCTTGAAGAACGTGGATAGTTACTGCGTTTTGGTTGTCTTCAGCTGTAGAGAACACTTGATCCGCTTTAGTAGGGATAGTTGTGTTTTTCTCGATAAGCTTAGTCATCACGCCGCCCATCGTTTCGATACCGAAAGATAGAGGAGTAACGTCTAGTAGTAGAACGTCTTTAACGTCACCAGCTAGTACACCACCTTGAACAGCAGCACCCATCGCAACAGCTTCGTCAGGGTTCACGTCTTTACGTGGCTCTTTACCGAAGAATTCAGTTACTTTAGCTTGAACCATAGGCATACGAGTTTGACCACCAACTAGGATAACGTCAGTGATTTCGCCTACAGATAGGTCAGCATCTG
Organism: Vibrio sp. 10N.286.55.E10; assembly: GCF_002872555.1. Taxonomy (NCBI): domain Bacteria; kingdom Pseudomonadati; phylum Pseudomonadota; class Gammaproteobacteria; order Vibrionales; family Vibrionaceae; genus Vibrio; species Vibrio sp. 10N.286.55.E10. The sequence goes on along the minus strand of NZ_MCSD01000059.1, from coordinate 108,759 downwards.
CTAGAGCAACTTTTAGTGGCTCAAGAGAACGTTGAACTAGGTCTTCAACTAGAGACTCAAGCTTCGCACGAGTCACTTTGATGTTCATGTGCTTAGGGCCAGTCGCATCAGCAGTAACGTAAGGTAGGTTTACGTCAGTTTGAGTAGTAGAAGAAAGCTCGATTTTCGCTTTTTCTGCTGCTTCTTTAACACGCTGCATTGCTAGTGGATCAGCTTTAAGGTCGATACCTTGCTCTTTCTTGAACTCATCTACTAGGTAGTTGATCATGCGGTTATCGAAATCTTCACCACCAAGGTGAGTGTCACCGTTAGTTGAAAGAACTTCGAAAGTCTTCTCGCCTTCTACTTCATCGATTTCGATGATAGAGATATCGAATGTACCACCACCAAGGTCGTATACAGCGATAGTGCGATCACCACCTTGCTTATCTAGGCCGTAAGCTAGAGCAGCAGCAGTTGGTTCGTTGATGATACGTTTAACATCTAGACCTGCGATACGGCCAGCATCTTTAGTTGCTTGACGTTGAGCATCGTTGAAGTAAGCAGGAACAGTAACAACTGCGCCAGTTACTTCTTCGCCTAGGAAGTCTTCAGCTGTTTTCTTCATTTTCTTAAGAACTTCAGCAGATACTTGAGGAGCAGCCATTTTTTGGCCTTGCGCTTCAACCCATGCATCACCGTTATCAGCTTTAACAATGTTAAAAGGCATGATTTCGATATCGCGTTGAACTTCTTCATCTTCAAAACGACGACCGATTAGACGCTTAATTGCGTATAGCGTGTTTTGAGGGTTAGTAACTGCTTGACGTTTCGCAGGTTGACCAACTAGCGTCTCGCCGTCAGTGTATGCGATTACCGATGCTGTTGTGCGTTCGCCTTCAGCATTTTCTAGTACGCGTGGTTTGTCGCCGTCTAAAACAGCAACACAAGAGTTAGTAGTACCTAAATCAATACCAATGATTCGACCCATCAGGCTATCTCCGAAATATAATCTATATTAGTTTTTGCTATACCCACATATGTGGGGGGCGGTAATCAGGGATTCAACCCTAATACACAAAATTTAAGTGCAAATGTAATTTGCTTTCGTATGCACCATAGATAAGGGCTCACGAAGCCTTTTCAAGGGTGAAAAGGGATTTTTTTACATTTATTTTAATAAAAGGAATGATTAGGCACGAATACATATCATTACCGCCTATATAAGTCCCATAACTGGGTTTATTCACCCTCTACTATCCTTTTTTGTAGCAAAGTCTTATTTCTGTAAACTGACTCTCAAAGAGGCTCCCCTCACACAGCAATTCAGACTGCACTATCGTTTGTTGAGTAAAAATAGATAAGGTGACCTTCTCACTCAATAAAAAACGGAGCCACTTGGGCTCCGTTTATCTACTCAGGGTTTCAGCTCAGATTAAATCTATAGCGGAAAGAATCTCTGAATTAAGCTTCTGCTTTTTGTAACTCAGCTTCTTCATTAGCTTCAACGCCAATTTCGTTTTCAGATTTAGCAACGATAGTGTTCACCGCTGTATCACCAACTACGTTTGAAGAAGTACAGAACATGTCACAGATACGGTCAACAGCAGCAACGATTGCTAGACCTTCTGGTGGTAAACCTAGTTGGTGCAATAGAACACCTACCATCACAACACCGCCACCAGGAACACCACCAGCACCGATAGACAATAGCAGGATAGTTAGACCTAGAGTGAAGATATCAGCAGTGTTGATTGGCTGACCAAACGCGTTTGCTACGAACATAGTTGCTAGCGCGATGTAGATAGATACACCAGACATGTTCATTGTTGCACCTAGTGGTACACCGAAACCCGCTACTGACTTAGATACGTTTAGTTTGTCAGTTAGAGTGCGCATTGTTACTGGGATTGTTGCATTCGAACTTGCTGTAGATAGTGAGAATAGAACTTGCTCACGAGTTGCACGTAGGAACTGCTTTGGAGAAATACCTGTGAATGAACCCACCATCATTGGGTAGAAGAAGAAAATCCAGAACACAAGCATTGCAACCACAAGTGCCACATAGCCAGCAACTGACATTAGCGTGTCTGCATCCAGTGTTGCGCCCAGTTGAATCATCAGAGCAAATACACCGTAAGGCGCCAAGCTCATTACTAGGCCGATAAGCTTCATCATGATTTCGTTAGCCATCTTGAATGTCTTGATAGCTGGACCACCACGAGAATCAAGCGCTTGAATAGCAAGACCTGTCAAAATTGCCATGAAGATGATTTGTAGCATATCGCCGCTTGCGAAAGCTTCTACAGGGTTGCTAGGAACGATGTTAACAACAAGAGAGAAGATGTCTGGCGTTTCAGTTGTTGTAAGCGCAATTGTCTCAGAAACCGTACCGGCTAAATTCGCACCTGCACCTGGTTGGAAAATAAGACCAATCGTTAGCGCTGCTGAAATCGCGATGATGGTGTTAATAATGTAAAGACCAAAGGTTTTACCACCAAGACGACCAAATGAACGAATATCTTTTAGCTCAACAATACCGCAAACAATAGATACGTATACAAGAGGAACTACAAGCAATTTGATAAGTGATACGAACATACCACCAGCACCTTCGGCAGCACCAAGTAGATACGTATCAAAAATAGCAATACCGCTGAATAGGTACTGAATAGCAGTACCAATAAGTAGACCGGCGAACAAGCCTACAAAAATTTTACTTGAGAGCGATTTATCCATCGTTCTTCTCCAGTTTGTTGTGTTTAAAATTTATACTTTTATAGTTATATATGCGACCAAAATCGCTATATGGCAGTGGATTTTACATACAAAGATAACAATTAAAAGTATTTATTTACAAAAATATCACAAATGTGACATCAAAACATTCACTCAATCACAACAAGTTTCATAACACAAAACTCTAAATCGCTGATCTGAATGAAATAAAAAGAACGACATTCTTAATGCGGTTTTGATGCTTATTTACGTGGACTCTCAGGCTATAGACATAAAAAAAGAGAGGCATATGCCTCTCTTTTCATTTCACGTAAACCAGTGATTTATTTTGCCGCCACGACTTATTCAGTCAATGCGCCAGTCAATTCAGTTGGTAACGTAATAAGTCATTACTTAGCAACCATAACCATCGCTGGGCGAACCACACGACCGTTTAGTTCGTAGCCTTTTTGCATCACAAACATAACCGTGTTTGATTCATGATCTGGGCTTTCTTGGATAGACATTGCTTGGTGGAATTCAGGGTTGAACGCTTCACCTTCAGGGTTGATCTCTTTAAGACCAAACTTAGCAACTGTATCTACGAACGTCTTGTGCGTTAGCTCAACACCTTCAAACAGTGGCTTAACCACTTCGTTTTCAGCGTCTGCCGCTTGCATTGCACGCTCTAGGTTGTCGATTACAGGAAGTAGACCTTCAGCAAACTTGTTCAAAGCGAATTTACGCGCTTTATCAATTTCTTGTTCGCTACGGCGACGCATGTTTTCAACTTCAGCTTTCGCGCGAAGAACAGAATCTTGCTGCTCTTTCACTTTAGATTCGCTAGAAAGCAGTGCAGCTTCCAGTTGAGCGATTTTTGCTTCCTGCTCATCAGCAGCGTCTTCATTCAGCTCAGCTTCTTCAACTTTCTCAGCTTCAGCGATGATCTGATCTAGCTCTTCTTCGGTTACTTTGTTTTCTTCGTTGCTCATGATATCTCCAGAATTCGTTTTCAATGCAAGTGACAGGCGTGTTTGCGCCCCAAATTGATATAAAACACTCGCATAGACGTTCAACTTGCCTTTATTATGGGGATGAAGAATTTTGATTCAAGCCTAATTCGTTTGGAAACGTTATGAAAAAGCCATTTGAAGTCATCGCCATTATTGGTAAACCTCGAGATCAGCAAGCAATTCAGACTCATAGAGAGCTCTATCAGTGGTTAAGTGCTGAGGGTTATCAAGTGTTTGTTGATGACAGACTCGCCACTATTTTAGACGACATCCCAAAAGAACATTTTTCTAGCCTGATTGAATTAGGTAAACGCGCCGATCTCGCCATTGTGGTCGGTGGCGACGGAAATATGCTCGGTGCCGCTCGAATCTTGTCACGTTTCGACATTTCAGTGATTGGTGTTAACCGAGGCAACCTTGGTTTCCTAACCGATCTCAACCCTGAAAACTTCCAGAGTGCGCTTACTGATGTTCTCAAAGGCGAGTTCATGGAAGAGGAACGCTTCCTGCTTGAAACGGAAATTCACCGTCACGGCCAAATAAAAAGCCATAATGCAGCACTAAACGAAGCGGTACTTCACCCAGGTCAAGTTGCACACATGATCGAGTTTGAAGTCTATATCGACGACAGCTTCGCTTTCTCGCAGCGTTCTGATGGTTTAATCGTGTCGACGCCAACAGGTTCTACCGCCTACTCACTTTCTGGTGGCGGCCCTATCCTGTCATCAAGCCTAAATGCGATCTCACTAGTACCAATGTTCCCACACACCCTTTCAAGTCGACCACTTGTGGTGGATGGCAAGCGTCGTATCAAGCTGATCGTATCGCCTGATAACCGCGGAACTCAGGAAGTGAGCTGTGATGGTCAAATCTCGCTGCCTGTTTCCCCTGGCGATGAGATCCACATTTACCAAAGCCCAAATGTACTCAAACTGATCCATCCTAAGGACTACAATTACTACCACGTTCTACGTAACAAACTAGGCTGGTCGAGTAAGCTGTTCTAAGTAAAAGTGAATAATTTTGAAAGGCTGACGACATTCGTCAGCCTTTTTTATTGCCGATTAAAAGCCCACCATCTCGTCTTTACGCCAATCCACCACATCGTCATTCCCAAGAGGAAGGAACGACCGAGTTGGGAATCTATAGCGGTTTCAGTGGTCTACAGACAAGCTTAATTCTGAGAGCTGTCGCAAAAAATTTTCACCTGCCGACTTTACTGTATAAAGAAACAGTATATACTGAGCTTATATACAGTATTGTTCAGTTATACAGGTAAATAAAAATGCTGGCTCATTTAAGTGTTAATAATTTCGCTATTGTTAAGTCTTTACAGCTAGAACTCTCTAAAGGCATGACAACAATCACCGGTGAAACTGGTGCGGGTAAATCTATCGCTATCGATGCTTTAGGCTTGTGCCTTGGAGGAAGATCCGATGCAGGAATGGTTCGACAAGGTGAAGAAAAAACCGAAGTCAGTGCCGCTTTTTTACTTGAGAACAATCTGCATGCAACCCGCTGGTTAGAAGACAACGAATTGCTTGATGGCAGTGAGTGCATCCTGCGCAGAACCATCTCAAAAGAAGGTCGTTCTCGTGCATTCATCAACGGTAGCCCTGTCCCTCTTTCACAATTGAAATCGCTAGGGCAACTATTGATCAACATTCATGGTCAACATGCGCATCACCAGTTGATGAAAAGCGATTACCAAATGGCCATGCTTGATCAATACGCAGGCCACTTGAATCTATTGAAATCAACACGTAATGCTTACCAAGCGTGGCGACAAGCGGATAACCACTTAAAAGAGTTACGTGAAAATAGCCAGCAAAACCAAGCTCAAAAACAACTTCTTGAATACCAAATCAAAGAGTTAAATGAGCTGTCTATTGGGGAGGAAGAATATGAAGACCTCGAACAAGAGCATAAGCGCCTCTCCAATAGCGGAGAACTGGCCACAACCTGTCAGCAAGCTATCGAGCTTATTTATGAAGGCGAAGAAGTTAATGCGCTTGGTATTCTGCAATCGGCCAATAACTCCTTAATTCAGTTAGCTGAGCTCGATGAAAGATTGGCCGAGTTACCGAACTTGCTTTCTGAAGCCATTATTCAGATTGAAGAAACCAACAACGAGTTAAGAACATACCTAGACAGCATTGATGTTGATCCCGGTCGTATGGCTTACGTTGAAGAACGCTTCTCAAAAGTGATGTCAATGTCTCGTAAACACCACGTGTTGCCAGAAGAGCTATATAAGCACCATCAAGATTTATTACAACAAGTTGAAGCGCTTGATTGCTCAGATGAAAAGTTGGAAGAATTAGCAAACGAGGTAGAAAACCAATACCAATCGTTCGTGGCTAAATCAGAGAAGCTTCATAAATCTCGAACTCGTTACGCAAAAGAGCTCAACAAGCTGATCACGCAAAGCATGCACGAACTGAGCATGGAAAAAGCGCAGTTTGCCATTGAAGTGAACAACACCAACACACACCCTTCTCCATTGGGTATGGATAACGTGACCTTCATTGTTTCGACCAACCCAGGCCAGCCAATGCAGCCGATTGCGAAAGTGGCCTCTGGTGGTGAGTTATCACGAATCTCACTAGCGATTCAAGTAATCACAGCGCAAAAAGTGGACACACCAAGCCTGATTTTCGATGAAGTCGATGTGGGTATCAGTGGACCAACCGCTGCGGTTGTCGGAAAAATGCTTCGCAAGCTGGGCGAATCTACGCAGGTGATGTGTGTGACTCACTTACCTCAAGTGGCCGGTTGCGGTCACCAACAGCTGTTTGTAGCGAAGAACACGAAATCGGGCAAAACAGAGACTCAAATGCACACGCTTGATGAGCAACAACGTGTTTCAGAGCTTGCTCGACTGCTTGGTGGCAGCCAAATTACCGAATCGACGCTTGCCAACGCAAAAGAGCTATTAATCGCAGCTTAGGTTACATATTCAGCAACTTTCTGATAATTTACCGAAAATTCTTGGCAATTTTGCAACTTAATTCAAAATTGCCAGTCATAACAAGCTCAAAGCGCAAGGAGCTTTTTACTTCTTGCTGGAGCTTGTTTATTATCAGGCAGTATTTTAGCGAAGAAAGATCTCAAACTATGCGAATTAAAAAGTGGTTAGTTGCAGTTCCACTTGCACTAACAATGTTGACCGGTTGCTCTCTATTAGAGAAGTTGGTTTATCGAATTGACATCAATCAGGGTAACTATGTTGAACAAGAAGCTGTCGACCAGCTCAAGTTTGGCATGACAAAAACACAAGTTCGTTACGTTATGGGCTCACCTATGCTTATCGAAAATGGCTACCCAGATACGTGGTACTACATTTACCACCACCAGAAAGGTCACAACGACCCTATTCAGAAAAACCTTGTCGTAAACTTTGATGCTACGGGCACTCTAGTAACGATCAATGGTGATTTTGAAGCCAGTGATGAGTTCTTCGAAAGCCTTCGCTAGCTTTCCAGTCAACAAAACCCTCAGCCGATAAAGCTATCAGTCGACAAAGCAAGAATCGCAAAAGCCTGCTCATATGAGCAGGCTTTTTAACATCTGCTAACAAATTAGCTGCTGTGTCTAACTAACAGGCACAAAAAAGCTCGCAGATGCGAGCTCTCTTCTAACTTAAATTTGTTTAGCATTACGATTTAGCTGCGGCCGCTTTTGCTTGTTCAGCACGCTTGCGACGAATCTCTTTTGGATCTGCCAATAGCGCACGGTAGATTTCGATACGGTCTTTATCACGAACCGTCGCATCAAGCTTCACGTTACGGCTGAATACACCAACCTTATTTTTCGCTAAGTCGATCTCTGGATACAATTCCAAAACACCAGACTGCGCAATGATCTCTTCAACGGTCGCGTGCTTGTTCACTACCAAAGTAAACACACGCTGTTCATGCGGAAGTGCAAACACAACCTCTACGTGGATCATATCCGATTCAATAGTCATGGCTTAGTAAACCTGTTTCGCGCGTTGAGTAAAAGCACTGACCATATTACTCGTCAGCTCATTGAAAATCTTACCAAATGCCATTTCAATCATTCGGCTAGAGAACTCAAACTCTAGCTTAAGTTCAACCTTACAAGCTTGCTCATCAAGCGGAGTAAAGTACCAACCACCCTGCAGCTTCTTGAACGGGCCGTCCACCAGCTCCATCAAAATCTCTGCACCATCCGCTAAACGGTTCGATGTAGTAAATGTTTTGCTGATACCAGCTTTAGAGACATCAACCGAAGCCACCATAGTTGAATCTGAAGATTCGATCACACGTGAACCAGAACACCCTGGCAAAAACTCATGATAACGAGCAACATCATTGACCAAGCTGAACATCTGGTCGGCACTAAACGACACTAATGCTGAACGAGTAACCTTTGGCATATAGACTCCTGTTAAAGACAGCGTTACATTAACACAAACTGCAATTTTAATTGTATTGGGCCAGAGCGCAAATAAAAAGGATTCCCCAACTAGGGCGCAATCCGTATAATGAGGCCATTATGGCAAAGAATAAATCAAAATCAAAAGCCGGTAGTAATACCATTGCGCTTAACAAGAAAGCTCGCCACGAATATTTCATCGATGATGAGATAGAAGCGGGGCTTGAGCTACAAGGCTGGGAAGTAAAATCCCTACGTGAAGGCAAAACCAATATCGCAGAAAGCTACGTTTACATCCGAGATGGCGAAGCATTCATCAGTGGTATGACGATTACTCCGCTAACTCAAGCGAGTACTCATATCGTGGCGAACCCAACACGTATTCGTAAACTCCTTATGTCGAGAAAAGAACTCGACAACCTTATCGGTCGTATTAACCGTGAAGGCATGACACTTGTCGCAACCGCACTTTACTGGTCTCGCTCTTGGGCGAAGATTAAAGTTGGCGTTGCGAAAGGTAAAAAGCTGCACGATAAACGTACTGATATGAAAGAAAAAGATTGGGCGAGAGATAAAGCACGAATTATGAAGAGTAATTTGCGTTAATTTTAAGCACTTAAACGCACAGTGCTAGACAGGGTAAGCTTTTCTGGTACTATGCAAATAACACTTGGGGCTGATTTAGGATTCGACAGGAATTTTGAAGTCTGAGGTGCATGCCGTGGGGCGGTTGGCCACGTTAAAAGCCGCAAAAAAATAGTCGCAAACGACGAAAACTACGCACTAGCAGCTTAATAACCTGCTCAGAGCTCTCTTACCCTAGCTTCCGCTCGTAAGACGGGGACCAATAAGAGATCAAACCCAAACTAGCTAGCGCGGATTCTCCCACCTGAGAGGAAAAGCGCGAATTATAATTCAGGTTAGCCTTTAACTAGCGTGTCGGTTCGCAGGTTGCTGGTGAAATTAAAGATCGACTAAGCATGTAGTACCAATGATGAATGATTTTTGGACGCGGGTTCAACTCCCGCCAGCTCCACCAAACGTTTGGAAAGGGCCAACTCGAAAGAGTTGGCCCTTTTTTTATGTCTCAATTAAGGGTGTCTTTTTACATTAGTGAACGTACGCACTATATGATTAGATTTTGTGCATTTCCTCTAAGCCACTCTTTATGCTCTTTATAGTCGGGCATGACTCGTTCAACTTCTTTCCAGAACTGTGGCGAATGGTCATGGTGGATTAGATGACAAAGCTCATGCACCACTACGTAATCAACAACCCTGTTGGGAGCCATGACAATCACCCAGTTAAATTCTAAATCACCGTAAGGGGTACAACTGCCCCATCTACTCTTAAACTCTTTAGTGCGAACAACTCCCGTTTCAACGCCCACCAACGACTCGTAACGCCTTACCTTCTCACGAATCTTCTTATCAGCATGACGCTTATACCAATTCGTTAAAGCTCGGCGAATATAGTGCGTTTGTGTGGATGGTTCGGGAACGGTGACCGTAATACGTCCATTAAGCAGTTTTGTTGGCGCTAAGTCGCCTTTAAGCACTTTTAAGCGGTAATTACGCCCCAAGTATGGCAATGACTCACCTGACACATACTCTCGCATTGTCGCAGGGCTGGCGGTTTGGTATTGCGCTATCTTTTCGACTATCCATTGATGTTTGCTCGCTAAGAGCTTATCTATTTTGTCACGCTCCAGCAGCTTAGGGACAACGATGATCACTTCGCCTTCTTCAACTTTGATTGAAGCGGTTTTTCTACGTGAAGTACGTTCCACCAGCACACTATAACCTTCAGTATGAATCAGCTCAGGTTCACGCTTGTTCATTGCTTTTTGCTTACTCACTTATTACCAAACTTATGCTTAGCGAGATCCATAAAACGTTCTTGTAGCGCATTCACTAGCGCTTTATCACCAAACGGCTGATCGAGCACAGCACGCTTAATCTCTTTCTTCATACGCTTAACTTCATCTTGCTTAGCGAAGAAATCAATAATCTCTGTTGCTTCATCCAGCATCGCGACTAAGGTTTGAGTTGTCTGTTTTATTGATTCATGAAGCGATTCATCAATCACATCGCCATCACTGACATGCGTAACTTCTGAGATAAGAATATTGTAGAAAGCAAATTCCGTTTCCGACAAACCAACATCTTGTGCCGCTTGCTGGTGGGCATTGCCAATATCGTCAGTCATATCTAGTAGTAGCTCTAACTGAAGTGACCATTGACCTGCTGTTTTTTCAATGACATCACGCAGGCGTAAACTCAACGAACGGTAATATTCAGGGTCTTCATCGAGGTTAATGGTAATGTGGTGCTTAATTGCACTCTCAATCTCAGACGCTTTCGATTCATCCGACTTGGTTGGTTTTATCGTCTCTTTGAAGTTCGCCGCGAGTAAATCTACAGGGGGGATTTTCGGGTCTACCCCTGTACTTAGAATATGCTCATCCACCAGCTGGCGAACCTTTTCACCTATTTCTTTCATATCTAAGCCAGCATCACGGTACTTGTTCTTTGACGCATTATGCACCTTACCCAGTAACTTCATATCCGGAATGAAAGGTGCGGCACTGGCGTCAGGCAAAATCACGTTAAGTTGCTTGGCGAACAACTTAAAAGCAAGGTCGAACTGAGCACGGGTCGTTTCATCTTTTAGCGCCAACACGTAATCATCAATATCGTCACTTGGCTCACCGTCTTTAAGAACCTTATTGAAGAAAGACATTGCTCTCGTGTGTTTCGCTTTTAGCTTAGGAATTTCATCTTTCAGGCTTTGGTATGTGCCTTCTACATCATCGCTGCTGAACAAGTCTAACGCTTCAGTAAGATGAGTAGCTAACCCGTGATAATCCACCACATAGCCACAATTCTTACCCTTGTAGGTACGGTTCACACGGGCAATGGCTTGCATCAGTGTGTGGTCTTGTAACTTACGGTCGATATACATGACTTGAGCGATTGGGGCATCGAAACCCGTTAACAGCATATCTTTCACAATAAGAAACGCCGTGTTATCAAACTTTTTGTTCTTCTCTTCGGTTCCCGCTTTATCGATACCAAAAGGCTTTTTGAAATTCTCAATCGCTTTCTTTTGATGCGCTTTGTCGGTGTACTTAGCGATATACGTTTTGTCGTTGTGACCACCTGAAATTATCACCTCAGAAGAAGGCGCACCCAGCTCATCGAGTGTCTTTTTAAAAATAGCGGCAGCATGACGGCTACCCACCACTATCATCGCTTTAAAACCATCGGGGCGAATGTGTTCTTTATAGTGCTTGAGTAAATCTAAACATACCCAACGGATGCGAGCCGGCGCTTCACGAACTGCACGCTCTACCCCGTACTTTTTCTTTATTTCTCGTTGTTCGTCTTCGGTGTATTCTCCAAAGTATTCTTCAAACAGCTTATCAAGTGAATCTCCAGCCACTTCAGACTTAACCTCTCGACCTTCATACAGAAGGCGTACAGTCGCCCCGTCTTCTACAGCTTGGTTGATTTTGTACTCGTCAATATAGCCGCCGAATGCTTGCCCCATCTTCTGGGTTTTAAGCAGGGGTGTCCCTGTAAAGCCTACTTTAGGCGCGTTCGGTAGCGCAGCATTGATGGTCATGGCTAGCCCACCAAACTGTGTGCGGTGAGCTTCATCAGCAAGAACAATTATTTTGTCACTCGGGTTTAGGTCTACAAAGCCTTCCGCTACTGTCGATTGTTTCTCTTGCTCCTTTTCAAGATCGGAGAACTTTTGCACCATCGCAGTCACAAGATCTGAGCTGTCTTTCTTTAAGAGCTCTTTTAATTCAGCCACAGAGCCAGCGTTATAAACGGTTTCACCTTGGGCATCACGGAAGGTATTGGAAAGCTGCTCATCCAGTTGTGTTCTATCGGTAATAAACACCAGTTTGTACTGCTGTAATTCTGGGTCACGGCGCATCTTCACGGCAAGCATAACCATAGTGAGTGATTTACCACTGCCTTGGGTATGCCAAACCACACCACTTCTTTCTTTACGAGAAAGGGCTTTGCGATCTTTGCCTCCCTTCAAGCGTTCGATGACTTTATTCACCGCTCGATATTGCTGATAGCGAGCCACTTTCTTGATGATTTTGCCATCATCAGTTTCATAGATGATGAAGTTTTGCAGAATATCGAGGAAGTTATCTAAGCTAAACATACCTGCTAGCAAACGTTGCTGAGCCGTCACATGGGTCAAAACCTCATAACTGGCTTTGGGCTCTGCTGCTTGCATAAGTTCGACTTGGCTTTCTATATTAGCTTCACTAACAGAGTCATCATCTAATACATCATCAGGGTATTGAACCTCCACCGCAGAACGAAACGTCACCACGTTATCTTGTAGCGACTGGTTCGCTAACGCTTCATCACTGAATGGGTAAGCGTCTTTCCAATCACCATAGTGCTGGCTGCTCGAGCTAATGGTGCCGACTTTGGCTTGGTCACGACAGGTAGAAACCATCAGTTGGTTATACCAAAACAGCTTTTCTGCCCCTTCACCGTCTTGCTGTTCACGTAAATCTGCATAACGGCGAAGCTGGTCAATACCATGGCTCATTGGGTCTGAAATGTATGGCGATTTACATTCAATTACCGCAAGGGGAATGCCGTTCACAAAGCAGATAATATCGGGGATAATTTTCTGGTTAACCCCTTCCACTTTGAACTGGTTGGTGACTAGAAATTCGTTATTGGAAGGCGTATCGAAGTCGATAAGTTTAACGGTTTGCCCTTTGCGCCCTTTACCTAGATCTTGCTCAACCGATAGGTAATTCACCATGGTTTGGTAGAAGGCGTGGTTGTACTCCATTAAGGCAGCAAAGCTAGGGTGAGTCACGTCCCTTGATACTTTGCGTAGGTTCTCGTCGCTTATCCAAGGGTTGATGCGTTTAATCGCCGCTTCTAAGCGCTTCACCAGTATTACGTCACGTAGATAGGCACGCTCTTGGTTCGAATGTTCTGGGGAAAGTGATTTACCTTGCACATAAGTCCAACCGAGCTTCACCAGCTGAGCAATGGCGGGGGCTTCTACTTTATCGAATTCGTTGTTTTTCATATCATTCCTAGCTAAAGCGATGCGACGGGCTCTACCTGTTTGGTTTCTTCGAGGCGCTCTTGAATTCTAGCCGTGATCGCTTCAACACCTTCCTCTGTTAGTAGGCTCTCTAAAGGGACTTCGAAACCATATTTTAAAAAGAGGTTGTCTTGCTCAATCTCAACGGAATCACAGTAGTTAGGGTAGCTGCCTGCCTCCCATTGTTGATAAAAATCGCCCTCTTTTTCAGCCACAGCTCGATAAATCGCTACCCTTAGAACACTTGCCGCTTCACTTACAGGGATTTTCAATTTTAATGCGTCTGGCTGTGCTTGATACTCTTCATCATTCACACCCGAGTCATTAATAACAATAAATTCAACAATGTAATCATTGAGCGTGACGGCGCCGTAGCTACTGAACTGCTTAAACACATAGCGCGTATTGGTGGCGGGTAATAAATCCCACTGCCATTTTTTAAACGGATTTTTCCCCGGCTTATCAAAACGAACAGGATGCCAAAAATAGAACTCTGTATTAACGCTATGCGCTATTTGTTCAAGAGTCGGCAGTAAGCGCTGATAATAGGCCGCCAGCAAACGGTGCGCAGTTCTGACTTGGGTGAACAGATCTTCTGGTTGTGAGTTATTCATGGGAGTTCCTAGGCCAAACCGACAGGGTATCTAAACTGACGGGGGTAAAGTTATGATTGATAAGACGAGGTTCAGACTGAAATACACAGGCAGAAACAAGCTCTTGCTTGATGCTATGTTCAGAAAGTAATGAGTGTTGAAGTGACAATGCGTTAAAACCGTGACAGATAAGATCATGCCACTCAAAGCTATTCGTTTTTAACCCATACAAAGCTAATGCTTCTAACATATCGGTAAGCACTCGTCTGTCTGTGGGGCTTATGCCATCACCTTCGATTAACTTAACCAAGTTGTCCGTTACGGCTTGCCACTTAGTTGCACTAACTGTTTTAAGGCAATCATAGCGTTCGTGAAGTAACTCAGCCCATTGGGTCGCGTTGCTTGCTTCAATACGCCCAATCGCAAGAAAGTGTAGCGGTAGCTCGTTGTGCTCATCCGACTGAATAAAAGAAGCAACCTCTCTTTGCCACTGTTCATAGTATTGGTCACCACCTTCTGGTGGTTTTACTTCAACAATCAAATTACACAGTTCAAAGCGAATCACCAGATCAGGTTCAACTTGGCGAGATTCACCGCCTTCACTTAGCTCGTACCTCGGCCAATAGTCGATAGATTGAAATGCACCAAATTTCGCCTGAAAATCATCAGGCGACAAAGAAAAACAACTCGCTAGGATTTGAGTTTGAACATCATCAGATAGGTAAGCAAAGCGCTCAAAAAAAGTAGACGTGAGCAAATCTTCACGGGCTTTAAACAAACTCGACCAACTGACCGACTCATCCTTGTTGTACTCAATACGCCCCGCTTTTCCGTGAAGAATTGCTTTTAGCATTAGCTGTCTACCTTGACGCGAACTTTGCCTGTGAGGAGATCTTGCATTAGTGCTTTTTTTAAATCTTCAAGTTTTCTAAGCTTTGCTTCTTTTACAGATAACAAGGTATCTATTTTAGATATCGAATCGCCGATAACAATTTGCTCGTTCAATGGAGGTAGCGCAATGAAGTAGCCTTTGATATCTGCTTGGCTAATGTTCTTCTGCCCACTAGAACCACCCCAGCTCAATTCAATTTGTTTACGTACCTGTCTAGAATTGAAATAGTGCAGCAAATATGTTGAATGGATTCTATCGTTATAGTTCAGCCTAAGAATCTTATCAGACATCATCAAGTTTGCCTTTGGAGTCTCATGCACCATGACGCATTTACCAACCAAATCAGCAACACCATTAGCCCGTGTTAATAAAATATCACCACGTTTTATTTGAGCATGTGGCTTAGGCTCTAGATTATTGGGTAACGTTTTTGACTCTTGTTCAAGAAAGCGTCCCCTAGTTACAGCACTGACTTTAATTACCCCCCATTCTCCAGTCGCTGGCGGCGTTTCGACACATGCAGGACTCCAACCTGAGTCAATCTTAGATAGCGATTGAGATAGAGCAACAACATCCCACCCCTTAGGAATCCTACCCACTGGAGAGTCTTTAAATTCCGTATGCGGCTTACCATCTACACCGACACCACGAGTGAGCAGCTCTTGCATCATGCCTGTTTTTAGGTCTTTGAGCTTGTCGATTTGCGCCTGCGTTTTTTCAATCACATCATCGACAGAGGTGAGGATAGCAGCGATTTTCTTTTGTTCTGGAAGCGGGGGGATCAACAGTTCCTGCTCATTAATAATTGTTAAGTTCAATCCAGCCCTACCACTTCCTCCCGAAACGCCTCTAAGTTCATCATATCGACTATCCAAGTTATGATACACAAAGTCAGGTGATACGTTTTTAGCGGTTACTGATATCCCCGCAATAGATTGATTGGTTGTTAACTCTATTTCACTAATAGCGACTGTACCGCGAGTTTTACCCTGCCCAGCAAGAGCCATTAATATTGTCTTTGGTGGGAATAACTTTGCGCTACTATTGCCGTAACCAGACTGTGTTATACGGCCATCAACAGCAAACACTCGCTTCTTATGAACTTCCCCTGAAGACATCCAAGGAATATCCCCCCCTTCCCAATATTCTTGAATTTGAGTACTAGGAGTTCCTCCCGCAGAAGTTTTTGCAAAGTCGCCTATGGACAGTATTTTCCATTTTTCAGGAAGTTTACTCATAGCCCAGCTCCTTCAAATAACCTTGCATTACTTGCTCTGCGCCCGTTACTTGTTCATCTAGTTCATGAAGTGAGACTTGGTATTTATCCCACCAGCGTTCTAGTTGGCTTATTGTTAGGGGAAGAACCTTCGCATCCGCATCCGCTTTCTCTATCACTTCTCGAATCTGCTCTTTGCTTTCAATACTTGGCTTGAAGACGTAGTACTCTTGATCGGCTGAAGGTTCTGCATCTTTCTTCTCGAAGACAACCGACAGGTCAAAACCTTGAATGATCTCTTCTTGAATGTATTCACTCTCCACTTCACGCACTGGCACGCCGCCATGAAGAATGGCGCGCACATCGAAGATTTCTGCTGGAGGTGAAGTATCGGCATAACGGCGAATATTGAGGTTAAAATCGTTCTCGGCAATTTCTGAAAAGTTCACCACTTTTGCGTAGCGTTTAATATCGCATTTGCTTTCAAACGAATGGTTTTCGAAGGTTTCGACAATCTTAGTGATGTCTTGCTCGCGCAGTTTGTTCTGGTTTTTACCCTCTTCAAACTCAAGCTCTGAGTTAATGAACAGGACTTTGCCCTTACGAGCTGCGGCTTTGTTCTTGTTGATGATAAGTAGGCATGCAGGAATGCCCGTACCATAGAACAAACCCGATGGCAGACCAATCACCGCTTCTAGCAAATCATCTTCCAAAATACCTTGGCGAATCGCTTTTTCACTTGAACCACGGAATAGCACACCATGAGGCATAACCACACCGACCATACCTTCGTTGTTGGTGCTGGCGATCATATGTTGAACAAAGGCCAAATCACCCGCATCTTTCGGTGGTGTGCCATAAGGGAAACGACCAAACCCATCACTATCACACTCGTCTTTACCCCACTTTTTCAGCGAGAACGGCGGGTTAGCGATTACGCGGTCAAAGCTCATTAGCTCACCGCCTTCGGTATGCTTAGGCTCACGTAGGGTGTCACCTTTACGGATGTCGGCACTTTGCACGCCATGTAAGAACATGTTCATCTTACAAATTGCCCACGTATTTAGGTTCATCTCTTGCCCAAATAGCGATAGGTTTGATGCGTTCTCACCATTTTTAGCAAGGTGGTTACGAGTTTGAACCAGCATACCGCCTGAACCTGTGGTTGGATCGTAAATACGCATGCCCGCATGAGGCTTTAACAGTGCCACCAGCAGTTGTACCACTTCGCTAGGGGTGTAGAACTCACCGCCCTTTTTACCTGCGCTGTCGGCAAACATCTTGATTAGGTATTCGTAAGCCGTTCCCAGCATATCTGGACGTTCAAAATCTTCATTACGCAGACGGTGCTGGCTAAAGTGAGAAAGCAAGTCACGCAACTTAGCATCAGTCAGTTTGTTCTTAATGTTGAAGTCAATCGTTACCAACACGCCTTCAAGCGCAGAGTTGTGTTCTTCAATCGCTTCGGTGGCTTTATTCAGGCTTTCACCGATGTTGTGCTTTAAATCTTTCAACGCAGACCAACGAGAACTTTCAGGCATGTAAAAAGTATCGTCGTACTCATCTTCATCATTTGCCAGATCGATAGCTTGTTCTTGTGTTTTCCCTTTCCCTAGGTAGTAGGCAATGACTTTCTCTTGCTCTTCTTCAAACGCATCCGACATGCGCTTTAGGAACATCATGCCAAAGATGTAGTCTTTAAATTCAGAAGCATCCATGTTGCCACGAAGAATGTCAGCGGTTTCCCATAGGAAAGATTCAAGCTGTTGAAGGGAGAGTTTGTTGGTCATTAATGTTACCTACAGAATATGAGGTGGTCTCGTACAAAGGTGTACGTTGTCGTATTGGTACGAACAGATATTGACGCGAATTTTACGGGGAAGTGGCTGGTGGGGCAATGAAAGAGTGCAAACATAACAAATCATCGATGCAATCCATGATTTGCATAACATTTCATATGAATATCTATTTTTTATGCAATTAAATACCCGTGATATATGTAAAATATCTATTACGTAAACAAATCATGAGCAGAGCACTATCAACAACGATACCCCGAAGCCCAAATTGGCTACGCCCTCTTTAAAACACTATTTACAGCAGGCTGATTGGACATTAAGTCGCTTGCTAGGATTTATTTTAAAAGCGTTAATTTACATTTTCCTCGTCAGTATGAGTATTACAGTCATCAGTTTTGAATTACTCAATATTTTTGAATATCAAGATGGGTTATCTGATGTATCAACCATCGAGATTATCTTTTTTATCTCATTTCTTGTGTTGCTAAAACGCTATTGGGTATATACAAAACAAACCTCACTTCGCTGGTGGCATATCATTAGCACCCCGTTTTTATGGCACGGAAAATTCATTACGGCTGCGCTACTTTGTGCCAGTACGATTGTTTTTATTGACCTATTCGAAGGTACCGAGCAATTTAAAAACCTGTTATTGCTAGAGCAAAGTTACGACCAAATCTTTTCTTTCAGCATTATATTACTGTGCTTGTATATTGCAGTCCCAAGCAAGGATCTGATTCTAAACCCAGGCTCAGACACCCCATTAGAAACCCCAAATAACGACAACGATACTAAACAAGCACAAACGGACGCTGAGGTAACAAATGCTCAATAAAAAACACGCCATGCTTGCTATTGCACTAGCGATCTTACCAATGGTTTCCAATGCTAAAAAACTCTCTCTGGTCGATAGCTGTGTTGAACTTATCAATATTTATGACTCCAAAAGTTCGAAACGATTGTTAGCGGCACAAACCACATCGCTATCAGAAAGTTTACGCGCTGGATACTGCTTGGGAGTGATTGACCAATATGAAAAATCCGAATATGGCTGCCGTTCAGATTGGTATGAGCGAGCACAGTTTATTGCACGCGAGTCATTAAAAGATAAGCCGTTGCCAGAGCGAAAACTATTGGAGCTATCGTGTGAAATCTAACGATAGCTACACCTCAACCGATAGCTACATCTCAACGCCTGATGCAATTAAGAAGCTATTCAACATAAAGCTAGCCGAACATAAATCATTCAAAGATTTGGTGTACCCACTAGTAAGAAGCAAAGGTTTCTTTGAGGTTAGAAAAGAGCCTATGGCGCTGGGCTCAACAAAGAATAACTTGCTCATTGCAAGTAATAGCCTAACCAAACTCCATAATGCCGTTTTGCTACAAGGATTCTTTGCTGATAGTAAACGAGTCAAAGATATCTTTTCTCATTCTAAAAAACGCATAGAAGCGGCGGACTTTTTAGAAACAGTCGTCATGGGTAGACAATCTATTCTCGCGGTTGGCATTCAAACGACTGCGCTGTCAGAGCTGATCGTAAAATTAAAATCAGAACACATCGACCTGAGTAAGGAAAAGTTACCAAACCCTTTTCAAGAGTTACCGCAACTTTCTCTCAATGGCGTAACCAGTGTAATGCAGGCTCTATTGGCTCAAAGCGCCTTGCTGACACAAGGTGAATCAATGATCATGCACTTTTTCAATCAGGATATAGAAAAAGCCTACCTTGCAGCATGCTCTCTAGGAAATACAACTCCTGCGCTGGCTCAATACCAAACCCTTATCAAGCAGAAATACCTCGAAGCCGTCGAGTTCGATGACCTATTAAATAATTTATTAAATTAGTTGTTGCGAGTGCAGTGCACTCAATCATTCTTGCTATCAGTTCATCAGGGAGAGCAAGAATGACTTCAACTAAACAGCTTATTGATACATTCCAATCTCAACTTCCTTCATGCTATGCAGAGCGAGCTTTCAGTATTGAAGCCCAACTCCGAGCTGGAGCTTTATACCCAAACTTAGGGGGTAAGAAGATCCGCTCTTGTCCGACCTATATTAGGTTTAAGTTGGGTAGAGGGTTCCGGTTTGTTTGGCGTGTTGCTCCTGATGGGCTTTACCCTAAAGCAATCACAACTAGGCAAGGATTTGAGCGAATCATTAAACAAATCCGCAAGGCTAGTTATTAAACAAGGAAATTGACAATGGCTAAGAAAATCACACCAGCAGACAATGCAGCAAACATCCCTAATGCCAACAAGGGAACAAGCGGCACTAACCGTCAGCATGACCAGAATCAAGGTAACCGTGGCAAGCAAATAAACCCGAACCAACAAGGGAAGAAATAGTATGCCGGACTCAAGTGACATGTCTCAAGATGAGCTAGACGTTTGGTCAGACATTAACAACCCAAACAACGATGCTGATATGGATGATTGGTCTGATACACATAACCCAAATAATGATGATTATTTAGGTGATGACTAAGTAATAAGCGGCTCTCTAAGGAGCCGCTTTTTTTAACTTATTCACAAGGTATTAATGGTTAGCCGTTTAGGCTCTCAATAAAAAACCACACATCCCATTACTGAAATGTGTGGCTGTTTAGAACTGTTCTGATACGAACTTAGATAAGTTTAGGCATTACTCCATATCACCTAGCAAGTAATCTTCATCGCTACTCACTACCGCGCCGTGTTTCAGGAAGTTCTTACCTAGGATCATGCTGTATTCGAAACGAGAGCGGTCTTGAAGGTTCACTCTCACCTCTTTCTCTAGGTCGCCTAACTTCACCTTCATTTCTACGACAGGGCGAATGTTCACCTTTTCGCCTTTCTTGGCTTTAATACGCATTACATCAATCACGGGCTTGGTAAAGTCTTGCTTATCGCCTTGGTTGTTTTGATAAGTAAAGCTCACCATGTCTTGACCATCTTTCTTAAATCGTTTGATGTTGACTGCGTTCATTGAGCTCACATCCGCGCCAGTGTCGAGCTTGGCCGGGAACTTCATGCCGTTCACTTCAACGACTTCGATGTGCCCTACTTTAAACAGCGGCTCAGCTTTCAAAAGGTAGTCAGAGCGAGTGTTCACATACACACCGTCTTTTGCCATCTTCTTGCCTAAAATAAAGTACGCTTCTTTCTCATTCGTATTGAGCACATCGATGGCAAACTCTTGCGTACGAACGTTTCCAGACACCGCAAACTCACCACTGACAACCGGACGAGTATCATCACCGACTTTAAGCTTCTTAATAATTGGCTTGGTCACCTTCTGCTTCTCACCATTTACATCCGTAAGATAAAATTCAACGGAAGCATCTTTGCCTTTACCTGTCATTTCAAAACTGTCGACCTTCAACAGAGGCGTGTTGACAGTGAAAGAGGCAACGGCCTTGAGTGGGAAGTCATCAAGGGTGATGTCCTCTTCTGGAGAAATAACCAAAGGTTCACTCTTTTTAGCAACATCACTAAAGCTCTCTGAACCTTCAGAAAGAATATTTTCTGCATTGGTGTCAATCATGAAAAGTTCACTGGCAGTGCTGGTACCAAATCTCAACTGCGACTCACTACTCGAGCGCTCACGTAGGTACACCAGAACGTCTTTGGTTGTGTTTTCATCGAGTTGAACCGGCACATACACCAAAGGCCTTTTCTTACCACTTACGCTTAACATACGAACTAATGGCAGTGTCATCTCTTTCTGCTTGCCATCGTTGTCGAACATATCAAACGTCACTTCACTGTTCTTCTTATCTACATCGATGTCTTTTGCATGCAAAATGCTGTAGCGGTTCTTTAAAGAGAAGGTCGCATTCATCGCCATTCCCGAGATAGAAACCACCTCTTTACGGCCAACCACCGTTGCGTTCTCTTGCTCTTGTAAGTAGTCGTAGCCCGCAAACACTAAAGCGTTATCTGCAAGGAAGGTTTTGCCGATCAATACTGGCGCAGAGAAGTGACTTCTGTCGGTCAGGTTAACGTCTGTTTTTAGCTCTTGGTCTGCAATGGTAAGCGACATTTTTACGGTAGGACGAAGTAAAGGCGTGCTGCTAGTGCGGCTGCGTATCATGCTGACACGCTCTAAAGGCGCTTCGATTAATACCATGTCTCCCGTGCGTGGGTTTTGGACCTTAAAAGACACCACAGCTTCATATTTCGCAAAGGTGCTGCCATCCCAATCATCGTAATCAACATCAGAATTGTTCAACAGGTCTTCGGTTAACGCCGCCATCAACTCTTTGTCTTTGAGGTTTTGGTAATCGGGATTAGAGCTCTTCACATGAATGTCTTCAGCATGCATAGAAGTGGTTTCTGCACCGGTATCAATTTTACCAATGAAAGGAACGTCTTTTAGCCCTTGAACGCTAGATAGGTACACGTTCTCAGTACGGCCTAATACCGACTTACCATCGAGTTCGTAAGTAGGATTTTGAGTGGTGTGTGAAGTATCAGTAGCCAAAGTGTATTGTGAAAAAAGTAGAGTGCTTAAAAGAGTTAGAGCCAAAGGTATCTTTTTCATTAGTTGGTCCGTTGTGATCAGTTCACTAATAATACTGGCGTTTCAGCGAAGAGTTCCCCCACCAGTAATGGTTCTCACAAAACGTTAACGCTATGAGTTTTTCAATGACAAACCGATGACTTTGCGCTGCATTCGCTTATCGATTATTGACTAATGGATACCCAATAACCTTTTCAATGCTCGGTGTTCTATTGGAGAAATGAATACAAAAAAGGCCAACGACAAGCGCTGACCTTAGCTATTCAAAACACACCTGAAGCGAGTTTAACTTGCTAAAACACAAACGGTTCTAGATAAACATAGCACTAAAAAGTCCCGACTGTTTTCTTTGCACAGATAGCCCGAGCTTTTTCTGCGTCCTCACCTTTATTTTTGAGATAGCACTGTCGATAAGATTCGACGTAGCGCTCAAATAACACCTTGGCTTCAGGTTGTGGTTTAGAGAGCAGTTGGTTAACAAACTTTCTTGAGCCGACCTCAAAATGCTGAGTATCGATTGGGCTATTCCAATCCCCTCCCCAGATCATAAATCCGTGATGGGCAAAAAGCTCAACCACATCTTCAGCCATGCCGCGGCGTTCTATTTCATCACGCGCACGAAAGCGAGTACGGTTCACATAACTTGTCGCAGATTGTGAAGGCTTTACCGTGATCTTTCCGTTGCTATCGAACGCTAAGAAAGGATTTTGAACTGGGTTGATGTCTATCGCCACACCATAAGCATGCTTCGACCAACCACCTCCACCTATAATAGGACGAGCATTAAACGCACTGCTGTTGTTCGCGTCCATTGAGGCGTTATCGTCACCTCTGAATTCACGCATTAGGCGAGCGGAATGAAGAGGAAAATTGCGCTGTTTGAGCTCCGAAAAAATTTGTTCAACAGCAGGTGCAACCACATCAAGCACGATCATATTGCCCTGTTGCGTTTCCCCTTTGAAATTAATGAAATCGAAATCCACTTTGGATAGTCGCTCACAACCGACAGGCGCACCACTACTCAAGACATTGTTCTTTTTCATCATGTCGCATTGCCATTGAGATATAGGGGCAACTTGGGCGTTACTCACAGCACTGAGCACAGTGGCCAGATAGCCGACAATAAAACGTTTCATATCAGAGACTCAAAAAAATAGGAGTGGAAATCAACAGGGATTGAAAAATAACACATTAAACAAAACTAAACGCACGCTTTGTTAGCGCGTTTTGTCCCAATAGACAATCTCTCGAACTCGTCCGTTCTGATCCTTATCCGCCTTTCCGCCAATATCAGAAAATTCAGGCAAGCACGACAATGTTGGAGCGTGATACGCAATCAACATCAATATGAATGCGTCATAAATATCGTCTATCGCAACGTCTTTACGCTTGGTATTTGAAACGGCCAACGACAAGCCGTCACACCATTGAGGGGCGAGTTGCTGAATAATAGAAAGCCGTTCCTCTTTGCCTTCTTGCGTTCGTTTGGAAAACGTCAGCGGTTCACCTTTCAATGCTGCAAACACCACCTCAGGATGTGATTCCCTTATCGAAAGGCTTGAGTGAGATTCAATGAGTTCATCAAGCTCGCGAATCTTGGGCACAATTCCCCAAGTCTGTTTAGAAAACTTCTTATCAAGCTGCTCAACATTAGCACTGCACGCCGCAATGTAATCGGTTTGGTAAACCGCCTCTCGACACGGAACAGGAAACACGGAAGAGCCACGTTTGCTGGTGAGGAAACGTCTTGCTGCTTTATCGCATAATCTATCTGGAGTCAGTGAATCGCTAAAGCCAATCGGCATATCGATTAATGTTGTTGATCCCGTAAGATCATCAACCAGCTCTTCGAGGGTCTTCACCACCTTGAACTCAGGTGTTTCATTGCCAGAGACAATCCAAGCGATCCAACCCGCCTTGCAGCCATCAATTCCGATGTATTTCATTGTTTACTCTACCGTTACTCAAAGGATTAAATTAGAGGGTAAATTGCGATCAGTGCCACTCATTGATTAATAGTCGGCTTTTCACACCGCGTACCTGCAAACCCATAGCGTCAAACACCTCTTCGAAATCTCGACACTGTGGTGGAATATTGGGTAAAGAAAGAGCCGCTTCCGAAAAGAACTGTTGTTCAAAATGAGCGGAATCGTTCCACGCCAATTGCCACCATTCGAGAATACGAGGCTTAGACGCACGAAGTTTTTCAGCGGTAGGAACTTTGTCACTTTTGCTTAGATTCTCTTTGCTTGTGGTGGGAAAGAGGTTCCACTTGTCGTTATTCGGCCAATAAGCAAAAGGCAGACAGTGATCAACGTGATACTCGTTTTTTAATGATTTTCCACTCCAAACACTGACAATGTCTGCCTGATCAGCTCTAAGCTGTTCAACTCTTTTGCGTACATCACGAGTATCATGGTTTCGGTCAATCCAGACTAAACAGTCGTGATAGGTCTGTAGTGATATGTTGCGCTGTCGATTTAACTCAAAACGCTGCATCTCCATCACCCATTGATTCACCACCAGCGGTTCAATCCAAGAGTGGTAAATTCTAAAGCACTCCCACAGGCTTTCATCGAGAGTGAAATAGCCAAAGCTTTCTAGGAACTCACTATCAATGACCAGCGATTCTCGGCTCTTACGTCGCTGCTGAGGTGGGAGTATCTCAAACAGCTTATTCTCTTTAGAGCCATGATAAATAAAGGTCACTGGACCCGATTTAATAGTACTGATCGTTTGTGAAAACAGCTTCTGCAATGCTTTGGCTTCCTCGCCTAAAAACATAGTACCAATAGCTAGATCATCGGCACTAAGATGCTTTAGTTTGTTCCAACCATCCGTTTTTACAAATCCGAGGCCTTTACTCGTGTTGCTATTTTGCTGAATCCCAGCGCCTTCTATATCGATATCAATCAAGCGCTTAAACTGCCTAACCCAATACAGAGCGACCAAGCCCAATGGTAGAGAAATTTTCCCATCAGTTCGATCAATCACAGCGCCTGAATGAGCATCCGCAATTCGCAGTAATGTTCTCAACAAAGCCAACTTGTATGTGGCCGACTTGTTGTCATTCACAATAATGTGGCGCACCTTGTTCAAGTCACCGGAGCCATCGTCTGGCAATGTCATCACCACGGTTTGCCACCACACTTCATTGCGGTTCAACCTATCTTGGCTATCATCAACATGACGAACCAACAAGGCGCTGTTTTTTGATAAACGCTCGAGCTCTTCAACTGAGACTTCATAGCCTTGTCGACTGTCTTGAAACTCCCCATGACGCAGAGTGATCACCAGCTTGCCATTTGGAGCTAGCAAGTTAGACAATTTTCTAAATGCACGCTCTCGATGAGACGGAGCGAGATGCATCCAAACCGCACTCACCAATATCAACTCAAAACGCATTCCGAGGTTTTCAGTGCGGCTAA
This sequence comes from Vibrio sp. 10N.286.55.E10, assembly GCF_002872555.1. Classification (NCBI taxonomy): domain Bacteria; kingdom Pseudomonadati; phylum Pseudomonadota; class Gammaproteobacteria; order Vibrionales; family Vibrionaceae; genus Vibrio; species Vibrio sp. 10N.286.55.E10. Next base: position 83,114 of record NZ_MCSD01000059.1, on the reverse strand, counting down.
GCGAGGGGAGTGAATCATCAATCCAGGTAACACTTGGGCCTGTATATTTCGAGCCTTGTTCGCGTAATGAAGCACTTGGTTCTATCGCAATAACATCAGCTCCGGCTTTGTGCATCCATAGCGCATCACGACCGCTCCCTGCACCGATATCTAGTACTTTATCGCCCTCTAAAGGCCAGTAAGCTTGCCAGCTTTTATGTACCGTCTCGAACGTAACTGAGTTGTACTGCTGGCAAAGTGTGTGAGCATTTTTATCGTAAAATGGAATCGATGAGGACATATGCGTTATTGGAGTAAGGAGTCTATCTCAATAGTAATGGGGAGCTTGGGCGATTGCTAGCAGCTCATGTAAGTTCAGCCACACCAATCAACATTTATCGTTAGTGACTGTTTTATATCAATATCTACCTAATGAGCTCATCAGGCGAGTCACATCATGAATCAGTTTCGTCAGCACAACAAAAACAAACAAGGTGCAAGCTGACGTGCGAACAGAGATAATTGTTTGAAGATGATTAACTCGCCTAAAGCACCTAGCCGATAAAGACTAATGAACACATACTCACACATAGATACCCCGTTCAACCTGCGCCACACCTGTTGGTTTTGTGGTGAACCTTCCAGTAACCTTGTTGAATTTCCTAAGACAGCGCAGGCTGTTGCCAAGATTGGCCATTCACCGATAGCACTGCCGGCTTGTAATGAGTGTGCGAGAATTAACTATTCAAAGAATCTGACCTCAATTTGGTCTGTGCGCGATCAGATAAAACACACTCTGATAGACAAGTACGCTAAGCACCTTGGCATCGGTGAGAACTGGACAGAGCAAGAACTTATTGATTCTGATTTCTCGGGCTCGACACTTGGCGGGTTTGGGCACAGCGCGTGGAAAATGTATCAAATCGCCAAGCAACGCGTCGATTATAAAGGCTGGCCTTTGTCGGTTGATGACATCCCACTTGAGGTATACGACGAAACCAGTGGCTTTGAGTTTGACGGTACTCGTTATGCCTCAATCAATTCGTGTATAGACTATTTCACCAAGGCTGCAGGCGTAGACAAAGAGCTGTTGTCGCAGCTTGTCGACATCGTTTCATCAGACCGATTTAGCTACGCACTGCGAATCGCTAAGCTGAACAAAAGTGTCTCTAATACCAAGCGCTCGGAGATCGTCGAAGAGGTGCTACAACAAGAGTCTGAACAAGAAGAGATACTGCTTGAGCAAGCTAATTCAATGTTTAACCCAAACGTCGAAGAGGTGAATATTTCAGGCTCAGTTGCGCCTGTATTTGCCATTCAATGGGCGTTAGCTAACAAGGTTGAAGATTTGGCCCACCTATGTGCGCTCGAAGATGAGTATTTCGACTATTTCGAACACCTCGGCGGCCCTGCAGCTTTCATGTCTTATAACGGCCTACAACTCTACTTGGAATCGCGTCAAGATCCTGAATGGGTAGAAAAATCGGATCCAAATAAACAGTATTGGTGATCATGAGCCATTACTGGTGAACACGTGTAAGCTCGATAAGTGTGTCAAATGCCCATTGTTAGTCCTTGTTTTATATAAAGATCTAAAAATAGCCCCCTAACACAGTTAATTGTTGCAATTCGGTTAAATAGAGTGAAAACTTCAAGCATCTAAAACTATTTAATCACTGCCATCTGTGGTGAGTAAGGAGTGAATTGTGCTTGCTGTTCTTCGTATTATTTTGGCTACGGTGTTTATTATTCTCACCACTCTATGTGCTTTTGTTTACTGCTTGTTTAGCCCCAAGAACCCCAAGCATGTGTACGTTTTCTGTCGTTGGTTCAACCAACTCCAAAAGATCATCGGTGTAAAACTGGTGCAGCGCGGCCTCGACAATGCCCCGACACCAGAAAACAGCGTCTACATCTCTAACCACCAAAGCATATTGGACTTTGTGACCGACCCAGGAATGCTAAGACCACGCACTGTTTCATTGGGCAAACGCGATTTGTTGTACGTGCCTTTCTTTGGTCTGCTGTATTGGATCACCGGTAACATCATGATTAACCGTGAAGACAAGTCCAAAGCACGCGATACCATCAAACAAGTGGCGGAAGCGATTCATCAGAGAGATCTATCTGTTTGGGTTTACCCTGAAGGAACCCGTAGTAAAGGACGTGGATTACTGCCATTCAAAACAGGCGCTTTCCGAATGGCGATTGAAGCTGGTGTGCCTATCACCCCGATGTGTACCAGCACCACACACAATAAGATCGACTTAAATCGATTAAACAACGGTATTGCGATTACCGAGATGCTGGAACCTATCGATGTATCCGGATACAAGCTCAGCGATGCAAGGGAGTTGGCCAATCGCTGTCACGCACTCATGGCAGAGAAAATAGCAGAGCTTGATGCCGAAGTGGCTCGTTTAGAGGCGCAGCAAAACCCAGAGTTGGATTCAGACCGCTCTTCTACGAACTAACTCACAACGAACCCACTGAGTTATCGCTCAATTACTTAAAAAGATACTCAACGATCGCAACTCTCATTGCTCTTGTTTTACTTGCTGGCGCTTACCCGCAAAATAAAAACAGGCGTTAACGGCTTTATAGAGCAATGGGAGTAAACGATGGAAGTGATTCACCATGGCGGCAAACATACTGTCACAGGATCTTGTCACGAGCTAAGAGATTCAGGCCAAGCGGTGCTCATCGATTGTGGCTTGTTTCAAGGTTTAGATCTTCAAGGTAAAAAGCTTCAAGGAGAAGACACTCGCCCTCTCGATATTGAATTTGAAATATCCCACCTCAACGCTCTGCTGCTGACTCATACTCACATTGATCATATTGGCCGATTACCTTGGTTACTCGCCAGTGGGTTTAACCAACCGATTTATTGCACGCAAGCCACCGCTGAACTCGCCCCTTTAATGATTGAGGATGGCTTAAAGCTGCAAGGACTCAGTAATAAACAGTCGAAGCTGATACTCAAAAAGATCCATTCGTTAATTGCTCCCAAGCCTTACGGGGAATGGTTTCCAATCACGTCTAAACAGCAAAAAAACGGAAAGGATCATCATAGGCCAAATACTTTGCATGCCCGCTTTCAACCCGCTGGGCACATCTTAGGTTCTGCCTATATCGAGATTCAATTACCCAACCAAGAGGTGGTAGTCTTCTCTGGCGATTTGGGCCCAAGTAACACACCACTACTGCCCGATCCTAAGCCACCACAACAAGCCGACTATCTGTTTATCGAATCCACTTATGGCACCAGTACACATGATGATATTGCGACACGAGCAGAGCGCCTCAAAAGCATCATAGATCGTTCGCTACTTGATGGGGGTGTCATCCTAATTCCGGCCTTCAGTATCGGTCGAACACAAGAGTTGCTGTTTGATATCGAACACCTGATCTTTGAGCATCAGCTCAGCGCCGATATTCCTATCATCCTCGATTCTCCTATGGCAGAGAAAGTGACACGTTCCTATCGACGCTTTAAAGAACTCTGGGGACAAGAAGCAAAGCAACGCCTTGAACTGAAACGCCACCCACTCGCTTTTGAGCAGTGCATTACCGTTGATGGGCATAGAATGCATAAGAAAATCGTTAACCGCCTCAAGTCGACAGGTGAACCTGCGATTGTGGTCGCTGCTTCTGGAATGTGTCAGGGCGGCAGGATAATGAACTACTTATCTGCTTTGCTTCCAGATAAACGCACCGATGTCATTTTAGCTGGCTATCAAGCGCACGGAACGCTCGGACGAGAGCTGCAACAAGGCGAAATGCAGGTTTCTATTGATAACAAAGACGTTGAGGTTAATGCTCAAATTCATGGCATGTCTGGCTATTCTGCCCATGCTGATAAAGAGGATCTCTACCGATTTATAGAGGGTATCGCGACTCCACCGAAAGAGGTGCATTTGATTCACGGCGAGCTAAATACTCAGTCGGAGTTCGCTCAAGAATTACAAGAGCGAGGGTTCGTAGTTGTTTGAAACAGTCATCAAACTAACAACTTTCACTAAGTAATTCTTAAAGCCGCAATTATCGAACCTTCAAAAAACACAGTTTCTTGTATCTGCTAGCTCACACGATGCAGGTGATAGATTCCAATTTACTTATCCCACAACTCCTATATCAGCCGTTTATGCTAGCGGCTTTAACCGCTGCTTTTTTTTAATTTCGTATTTTATTCGCATCTCAAATACCCCTTTTTGTATTAATCACTATTTATTCACTTTGCAAAACACCAGAATTAAAAACTAGTTGCATACCAAGTTAAATGGAATGATTATCGAATTAGCACTAAGCATTAACAAACTCCCTCTATAACTTGCTTTATGTCACAGTAATCCTAATGCGCAGTTAAATAATTTAACACTTGGGTTACAAGTGAAGTATTGTGTTGTTCGAAAAACAATCATAAGCAAAACTAACAGGGAAAATACTCATGCAGTCATTCGTTGATTTTTTGAATGGAATAATCTGGAGCCCAGTACTTATCTACCTATGTTTAGGTGCAGGTTTGTTCTACTCCATCATGACTCGATTTGTTCAAATCCGTCACTTCTTTGAAATGTGGCGCTTGCTACTATCGGGTAAAAGCTCATCAAAAGGCATCTCGTCTTTCCAAGCTCTAGCCGTTTCGCTATCTGGCCGTGTAGGTACAGGTAACATTGCTGGTGTTGCTGCCGCTATCGGTTTCGGTGGCCCAGGTGCAGTATTCTGGATGTGGGTTGTAGCCTTCTTTGGCGCCGCGACTGCTTACGCAGAATCTACGCTAGCGCAAATCTACAAAGAAGAAGACGAAGGCCAGTTCCGTGGTGGTCCGGCTTACTACATTGAAAAAGCAATGGGTCAGAAGTGGTACGCATGGATCTTCGCTATCGCGACTATTTTTGCATGTGGCATTTTGCTTCCAGGTGTTCAGTCAAACAGTATTGGTAATGCTGTAGAAGCTGCATTTGGCTCAGGTGATATGATTGAAACAGCTGTCGGTACATTCAGTTTCGCTAAAATTTTCACCGGTACTGTTGTTGCTATCATCCTTGCTTTCATCATCTTTGGTGGTGTTAAACGTATTGCGAACTTCACACAGATCGTTGTTCCTTTCATGGCATTGGCTTACATCATCATCGCGTTCGTTATCATCCTGCTAAACATCAGCCAAGTGCCAACTGTTTTCGCAATGATTGTTGGTGATGCATTCACACCTATGGCTGGCTTCGGTGCTGCAATTGGTTGGGGTGTTAAGCGTGGTGTTTACTCAAACGAAGCGGGTCAAGGTACAGGTCCTCACGCGGCAGCAGCTGCAAGTGTTGATCACCCAGCTCAGCAAGGTTTGGTACAAGCGTTCTCTATCTACATCGATACTCTTCTAGTATGTTCTGCTACAGCGTTCATGATCATCATCACTGGTGCTTACAACGTTCACGGCGGCGCAGAAGGTGTGTTCCTTGTTCAGAACTTAGCAGCAAACGTTGGTGCGAATGGTCCTGTATTTACACAGCTTGCTATTGAAAGTGCACTACCAGGCATTGGTAAGCCATTCATCGCATTTGCTCTGTTCTTCTTCGCATTTACAACGATTCTTGCTTACTACTACATCGCAGAAACGAATATTGCTTACCTACGTCGTACCATCAAGATCCCTGGCATGATGTTCGTACTTAAGCTTGTTCTTATCACTGCAGTTTTCTATGGCACAGTTAAAACAGCTAACCTTGCATGGGCAATGGGTGATGTTGGTGTTGGCTTGATGGCATGGTTAAACATCGTGGGTATTCTGATCATCTTCTTCATGTCTAAGCCTGCGCTTAAAGCTCTAGCTGACTACGAAGAACAGCAGAAACAAGGCGTAACTGAGTACACGTTCAACCCTGTAAAACTAGGCATTAAAGGTGCTACTTACTGGGAAGAGAAGTACAAACGTAAAACAGGCAAGTCTCCTGAAACAGAAGCTGCAGACACTAAACCTGTAGAGCAACCTTCAGCTTAAGCTTGTGCCTTAACAAATGGATTGCTTTAGCAAATAGCTCGCTTTAACTCGCGCTATTAATAACGCATAAAAAAGGGGTTAGCCATTTCGGCTAACCCCTTTTGTTTTATTCATAACCAATAAACGGCTTATAACAAACTAACTGTTCCCGAGTTAGAGTATTAAGCAGCGATTTCTTGTGTTGCCAGTTGAGGTGCTTTCTTCTCACCGATAGGCAGAACTGTGCGGCCGTATTCGTTGTTGATTACTTGTGCCATTGCAAAGTAGATAGCTGAAGCGCCACAGAAGATACCTTCAAAACCAGCGATAGTGCCGATCAGTTCGCTACCAGTGAAATCACGAGCTGCAAGTAGGAAGAACAAGATAGTTAGTGAACCGAATACTACTTGCTTCGCTACTGGGTAGCATAGAGAACCGATGAACATGAAGCCAGTGAAGATGCCCCATAGAAGTAGGTACCAACCCATGAATGCAGCAGGGCTTGCTGGTAGGCCCATGTAAGGCATTACGATTAAACCAACCAAAGACAACCAGAATAGGCCGTAAGAAGTAAACGCAGTTGTACCGAACGTGTCACCACGTTTGAAACACATTGTGCCCACGATAACTTGGCTCAAACCACCGTAAAAAATACCCATAGCAAGAATCATTGAATCGATTGGAAAGAAACCTGCGTTGTGGATATTAAGAAGAATAGTGGTCATACCGAAACCCATTAAGCCTAGTGGCGCTGGGTTAGCTAGTTTGGTCGACATTGCGAATTTACCTTATTAAAGTGGTTGATTAAAAAAAATCGATAAAATTTGTAAGAAAATTTTAATCTATAAACCGCTCAACTAGGTAATCCAGTTATCGAAAACTAAGATTGTGTAAATGATCTTATGGAAGATTAGTTTCATAACGACACAAATCAATTCACAGAAACTATAAGTAAACAAATTCCCTATCGCGCTATAAAAAAGATGCGAGTAACGAGATGTGAGATTCGAAAAGAGTCTTTAGATTCGAGTAAGCGGGATACGAAGAGCGTGTTGAGATTGAAGTTAGTAATATGCATATGAAAAAGTTGCGGGTAACGAGATGCGGGATGCGAAAAGAGTCTTCAGATTTGAGTAAGCGAGAACCCTTAGCATCAAACTTAGACAATAGAGAGCGAGCTTTTCGTTATCCGTTTACTCGCATCCATATCAACTCATTGAATCGTCATTCCAGAATCGAGGGACGAGATATCTGGAATCTCTTCTTAGACATAAATACCGACGATAAACGCCAGAGATTCCCTATCGCGCTCGTCCCTCACTGTAGGGAATGACGAAGTTTGCTTAGATGCCAGCAAACGGGATGCGAAGAGCATGTTTAGGTTGAAGTAAGTGAGATGAGAGATATGAACTGAAGAACAATAGGGAGCGAGATTTTCGCTACTCGTTTACTCGCATCCCGTATCTAGTCTCTTATTTTTAATCTTAAATTACGCTTGTTGTTGTTTAGACTCTGACACTTGAGATTGAACGTCTGAAGAAGCGTTTTTACTCGCATCGCGCTTGGCTAACAACGTAACGATAATCAATTGAGCGACAAGCGCACCTAACACAACCAACGAGCTACCAGTAAAGCCAGCCACGATAAAGCTCACTAAAGCGATAGAACCGTTCATCAATGCATAAGGCAGTTGTGTCTTAAAGTGCTCAAACTGGTCACACCCGGCACCTGTTGAAGAAAGAATCGTGGTTTCAGAGATCGGTGAGCAGTGATCACCAAACAAGCCACCCGATAACACGGCACCAATTGCGACGAGTAGCGGAGCATCTATTGCAATCGCGGTTGGAATAACCAATGGCATCATTATCGCGAAGGTTCCCCAAGAAGAGCCCGTAGCGAATGAGATGATAGCCGACAGCAAGAAAGCGACCGCAGGTACTAACCAGTATGGAAAGCCACTCTGTGCTTGTTCAGCAATATAAGCCGCTGCTCCTAACTCTTTACCGACAGTACTTAACGCCCAAGCCAGTACCAAGATTATTGCCACTGGCATCATGTTTCCCATGCCTTTTAGGTACACAGAAACGCCATCCGACAGTTTTCTCACGCCGTAGTAAGCCATCAGCGAGATCAAGGTAATCGCGGCAAAGAAATAAGCCGAAGATAATGCTGCTCTGAATGATGAGCCTGCGACCTTTTGGAATGGGAAGCCTTGTGGAACCAACATGGCGCACAACACCACCAACATCACTAACAATGGTGCCCAGACAAAAGAAGCCTTTGCATTTTTATGCGAGAACGCATTGAGTGATTCGTTATTCACGCCAGAGTTAATCCCCGCTTGGCAATCACGCTCGGCTTTTGCCATTGGTCCAAAGTCTAAACCTTTAACGGACACGAGCGGAACGATGAAAATCGCGAGAAATGCGTAGAACTGGAAAGGAATCGCACCGATGAAGGCATCCCAGTCAGACATGTTGACATTCAAAGCCGTAAACTCTTTTTGAATCAGACTCATGATGTAAACACCCCAGCCGATAAAAGGGATAAGGATTGCGACTGGTGATGACGTAGAATCGATGATGAATGCTAGCTTCTGTCTTGAAAGTTTTAGTTTATCGAAAAGAGGACGAAAAACAGGGCCAACAATTAGCGGAGTACCTAAGTCTGAGAAAAATATAACGATTCCACCCAGCCATGCTGACAATTGAGCTTGGCATTTATTGCTTACCCACTGAGTCACTCGCTTTGCAAACGCGACGCCGCCACCGGACTTTTCCATCAAAGCGACAAAACCACCGATGAACACCAACAGCATAATCACACCTGCGTTGTAGCTATCCGTAAGCTGTGGTACTAGGTAGCCTTTGACCATGGTTCCAAAGGTATCAAGAGGATTTAGTTCACTAAACATTCCGGTGAGCATAGCTACACCACTGAGTACGCCAGCAAAAAGGCCAATCACTACATTCCTTGTCGCCAACGACAACACCAAAGTAATCACAATGGGGATGAGTGACGTGATATCTGTCTGTTCCATAGGTAAACCTTAACCCTAAAATAAAGAATAAGTATAATTTAAAAGTGAATATAAATTCACACTCGGCATTTGTACAGGACTTTATTCTCTAAATGGAAAATTAGCATTCAGCTAAGAAGTTTTGCGTTAGATAATCGAGGAACGCAGAGCAGAAACGCAAAAGCCGAAAGCAATCACTTTCGGCTTTGATTCGTCAGTTGAGGTACTTAATTAGCTGAGTAATTATTGACAGCTGATTTCATCCCAGAACCAATTCGATTGAACTGGGCTTTCCCAGACACCAGGGCCGTTTTTAGCCACGAAGCACTTACCGTTATGCGTCACTTTATCGCCATTACTCACTTGGCTAACGCCAGCTTGCCATGTGATAAACACAGATGGGTCAACAACGACAGGTGGCTCGGTAACTGGCGGTTCAACTGGTGTTGGGTCTACCGGAGCAGGATCGACAGGCACAGGATCAACAGGAGTTGGATCAGTAACAACCGGCGGTGTTGGCTCTCCAGCAACCAATTTCCAAGGGCCACCATTGGCAGGGTCATCCCCTTGTGTCCACCATTTCGCTTCATAGGTTGCGCCGTTGTGAGTCACTTGGTCGCCCGCATTGTAAACCTTAGTCGCACTCCAACCATTACCACCGGGATCAGTACCTGGGTCTACCGGATCAAGCTTATCGACCACTTTCACTTCCGGCCAGCTTGCATGAGAGCCATAGAAATTGGTCACACACTTCTCGTAATCGCCCGCCACCAGCGCGGAATAAGCAGTTTGGAAACCAACCAACTCGCACTCAAATGAATACCCTTCTGGGCGATCTGCGTAGTATTTCCAGTTGCCATCCCAGTTGGTGTACAACACATCAGTCGCGCCGTTGAGGTTCAAGCTTCCGTAAGGTGTTTGCTGCCAACAGGTATTGGCTTCATCCGCTTCTACAGGAATTTCATAGTGAGCCGCTAACCCTTCCCAGTAACGAATACGGTTAACTGGTTGGCCCTTGTCTTTATTCTGTTCACCACACTCAATACCACCGTTGATCACGTTGATTGTGGTACCAAACCCATAACCAATACCGGCATCCAGTTCACGTTGAGATGGTGTCCATGTACGGTCAATGACATGCAGCATGGCAGGCTTAGGTGCTTGTGGTGTTAAGAAAAACCAGATAGCTGACGCTAAGTTCAACCAAGAGTCCGCTACCAAGCCCGGATTGTTGAGAAGCACTGTCGCGTCACCATCAAACATCACCTCAGAGAAAGCACCGTAGTTAAAGTGGTAAGAAAGCTGTTTAGCACCACGACCGAAGTAGCCCTGCCCCGCGGCACATGGCCAGCGAGCATTTTGCCAATCGTTCTGACCACAACCAGTGGTGTAGCCTTCTTGACCTTCTGACCAGCCCATTTCACGAACATGTACCAGCGCTTGCTGCCACTCTTCTAGAGCTAATGGGTTATCTGAGGTGTTGTCTATCGCGATGTGACCGCCTGTCTCTTGAGAGAAGTGAGCAAAAGCGGTGATGATGGATTTCTTACAGATAGCATCAGAATCACGGCCATCAGTGTACTCTCCACAGAACGCAGGGAATTTACCAATCGCACGTAAGAAACGAGTGTAAGTGTATTCTGGCGCCGCCATCTGAGTAAGGAAATCCCATTCAGATTGAGGGAACACACGCTCAACCCGCTTTACGTTTTCAGGGTTAGATGGGGAACCGGGTTCAATCGCTTCAACGATGGTGTTCGAACGAGTTTGTAATGCTTGTGACCAGATCGCATACATAGGATCGGATGTTTTTGCTTGTTCAGCAGCTTGTAATGCCGACTTTTCAACAAGGTAACCATTCGGGTTTTGCGGATCAGGTTGAATGTTCAAAGACGCATGACTTTGCGCTGCCAAGGTGCAGCCCAGTACTGTCGCCAAATATTTGATTTTTAACATGATGGATTCTCTTATCTGTCCTTAATAAGTCCATCAAAGAGTATGCGGCGCGTGAGAAATGGCCTAGCTGTTGCTGTGTGAATTTATAAAAAGTGCGAGTGATATTTTTGATATATAGCTCAACACAACAAAGCGTCTCATAGTTTCTTGAGCTGATATCTAGTTTCCAACTCATTTGGTTTCTAGGCATTGTTCATTTGATTTCTAGGTATGGCTCATAAGCCTTTAATGCTATGAGTCAATATAATGAATCGAAAAGAAAAAAGCCCCGAACTGAGTTCGAGGCTTAAGATCTTAATCAACGCTGGTTAAATCTCTAAGAGATTATTCCCACTCGATAGTTGCCGGTGGCTTACCAGAAATATCGTAAACAACACGTGAAATGCCGTTAACTTCGTTGATAATACGGTTAGAAACCTTACCTAGGAAGTCGTATGGTAGGTGTGCCCAGTGAGCAGTCATGAAGTCGATAGTTTCTACAGCACGTAGAGATACAACCCAATCGTACTTACGGCCATCGCCCATTACGCCAACTGAACGTACTGGTAGGAATACCGTGAATGCTTGAGATACTTTGTGGTAAAGGTCAGCAGCGTGAAGCTCTTCAATGAAGATTGCATCAGCACGACGCAGTAAATCACAGTACTCTTTCTTCACTTCGCCAAGTACACGAACACCTAGACCTGGACCTGGGAATGGGTGGCGGTAAAGCATGTTGTATGGAAGACCAAGCTCTAGACCGATCTTACGTACTTCATCTTTGAATAGCTCACGTAGAGGCTCAACAAGGCCCATTTCCATATCATCAGGAAGACCACCAACGTTGTGGTGAGATTTGATTACGTGTGCTTTACCTGTCTTAGATGCAGCAGACTCGATTACGTCTGGGTAGATAGTACCTTGAGCAAGCCATTTAGCATTCTTCAGTTTCTTAGACTCTTCATCGAAGATATCTACGAATACGTGACCGATGATCTTACGCTTAGCTTCTGGTTCAGCCTCGCCTTCAAGAGCGTCAAGGAAGCGTTGCTCAGCATCTACTTTGATGATGTTTAGACCAAACTTGTTGCCGAACATCTCCATAACCTGCTCAGCTTCGTTCAAACGAAGAAGGCCGTTATCTACAAATACACATGTTAGTTTGTCGCCGATAGCGCGGTGAGCAAGCATTGCAACTACAGATGAATCAACACCACCAGAAAGACCAAGGATAACTTCGTCGTCACCTACTTGTTCTTTAATACGTGCAACTGCATCTTCAATGATTGAAGCTGAAGTCCACAGACCTTCACAACCACATGCGTTAAGAACGAAGTTCTCTAGCATTTTTAGGCCGTTCTTAGTGTGTGTTACTTCTGGGTGGAATTGTACGCCGTAGTACTTCTTCTCTTCGTTTGCCATTGCAGCGTATGGGCAAGTGTCTGTTTCAGCGATCTTTGTGAAATCAGCTGGGATCTCAACCACTTTATCGCCGTGGCTCATCCAAACATCTTGAGTAGACTCAAGGTCTGCGAAAAGTGCAGATTCACCAGTCACTTGTACCGCTGCGTAGCCGAACTCGCGCTCAGTAGACGTTGCTACTTTACCGCCAAGTTGCTCAGCCATAGTTTGCATTCCGTAGCAGATACCGAATACAGGAACACCTGAATCAAATACGTACTGAGGTGCACGTGGAGAGTTCTCTTCCGTTACACTTTCAGGGCCACCAGATAGGATGATGCCGTCTGGATTGAATTCACGAATATCCGCTTCTTCTACGTCCCAGCTCCAAAGTTCACAGTAAACACCGATCTCACGAATACGACGAGCTACTAGCTGTGTGTATTGAGAACCGAAGTCTAGAATTAGAATACGTTGGTCATGAATATTTTTAGTCATTGTAAGCAGTCTTATTGGCTATGTGATAAAACGGAGGCGAGTTTACTCACCTCTGATTAACTCTTCAAGAAATAAAGCAAACGTTTTCGTTGGTTATCTGTAACCTCGTGTTTTGAGAAAATCAGAATTTCAGCAAAACAGGCGGTAGATATAATACCAATCACAGTAAGTAAGTGTTCAGTAGTAGCGCTGGAAAAAAGCTTGAGAACAAGGCTGTCTATTCAACAAAGAGTTCTGATAAGTAGTTATTCCACAATCAAAAATTCTAACGAAGTTATCGAGGTTTTTAACAAGCTAGGATGACCAGTTATTTACTACGGTTGGTATATTAATGTGCCGACTCAATCAGCACATTATTCAAACGTTTGGACGTATTATTAACCTAAACGGTAGTTAGGTGCTTCTTTCGTGATTTGAACATCGTGTACGTGAGATTCTTTCATGCCCGCACCAGAGATACGAACAAACTCAGCTTTAGTACGCATGTCTTCAACAGTTGCAGAACCCGTAAGGCCCATGCTTGAGCGTAGACCGCCCATCTGTTGGTGAACGATCTCTTTTAGACGACCTTTGTATGCGATACGACCTTCAATACCTTCTGGAACAAGCTTGTCTGCAGCGTTGTCAGATTGGAAGTAACGGTCAGAAGAACCTTGAGACATAGCGCCAAGAGAACCCATACCACGGTAAGACTTGTAAGAACGACCGTTGTAAAGGATAACTTCACCTGGAGCTTCTTCAGTACCAGCGAACATTGAACCAACCATCACACAAGATGCGCCAGCAACGATAGCTTTACAGATATCGCCAGAGAAGCGGATACCGCCATCTGCGATTACTGGAATACCGTATTCGTTAGCGACTTCAGCTGCATCTGCGATTGCTGTCACTTGAGGAACACCAACACCAGTAACGATACGAGTCGTACAGATTGAACCAGGGCCGATACCTACTTTAACCGCACTAACACCAGCTTCGATAAGAGCACGAGCGCCAGCGCCAGTTGCTACGTTACCACCGATGATTTGTAGATCAGGGTATGCAGCGCGAGTTTCGCGGATACGGTTAAGTACGCCTTCAGAGTGACCGTGTGAAGAGTCGATAAGTAGAACGTCTACGCCAGCTTCAACTAGAGCAGCAACGCGCTCTTCGTTACCAGCACCAGCACCAACAGCTGCACCTACACGTAGGCTGCCGCGCTCATCTTTACAAGCGTTTGGTTTACGTTCTGCTTTGTGGAAATCTTTTGCAGTGATCATTCCAGTTAGTTGGAAGTCATCATTTACAACAAGAACTTTTTCAACACGCGCTTCATGCATTTTCTCTTGAACTTCTTCACGAGTTGCACCTTCTTTAACAGAAGCAAGGCGAGCTTTAGGCGTCATTACTACATCAACTTTCTTAGAAAGGTCAGTAACAAAGCGAACGTCACGGCCAGTAATAATACCAACCAATTCGTTTGTTTCAGTAACAACAGGGAAACCGGCAAAGCCGTGTTTTTCAGTTAGGGCTACAACATCAGCGATTGTCGCGTCAGGGTTTACAGTTACTGGGTGAGAAACCACACCTGCTTCGTAAATTTTAACCTGGCGAACCATTTCAGCTTGCTGTTCAATAGACATGTTCTTATGAATGAAGCCTATTCCGCCTTCTTGTGCCAGTGCAATCGCTAGGCGAGCTTCTGTCACAGTATCCATCGATGCAGAGATCATTGGGATGTTTAGGGAAATATTCTTCGTCAGCTGAGTGCGAAGATCAGCTGTATTAGGGAGAACGGTGGAGTGTGCTGGCACTAGCAGTACGTCGTCGAATGTCAGCGCTTCTTTGGCAATTCTTAGCATTTGCAATATCTCACAATAATAGGAGTAAAAAGAAACAATCCAATCTCATCGTTTCGCCTAATGAGGGCAGCCAATTAAGGAAAATCAAACTGCATTTGGATTAGATATTGCGGACGGATTATACGGCCAACGAAATCGCTTGGCTACACATTTTTGTATTTTTAATTTGCATTTACCCCCTTGCTATGTATTATATTGCCGCTATCTTCCATACTCACGCCCTGTGAGATTCCAAGAAAGACCTTCCTTCAAGGAAAGATAGTGCTTCTATGACTAATCCAAACATCTTTACTGTTTCTCGCCTCAACTCAGAGGTTCGTCTCCTATTAGAAAACGAAATGGGAATAGTCTGGCTCGTTGGTGAAATATCAAACTTCTCTGCACCTGTATCTGGTCACTGGTACCTCACGCTTAAAGACTCTCGCGCTCAAGTTAAGTGCGCCATGTTTCGTGGCAATAACCGCCGAGTCACTTTTAAGCCTCAGAACGGTAATCAAGTGTTAGTCAAAGCTCGCCTGTCGCTTTATGAGCCACGCGGTGACTACCAACTGATCATCGAAAGCATGCAGCCAGAGGGTGACGGTAAACTTCAGCAAGAGTTTGAAAAGCTTAAGATGAACTTGGCGGCGGAAGGCTTATTTGCTCAGTCCAGTAAGCAAGCTCTTCCTGAACATCCAAAACGCGTTGGCGTCATCACCTCTAAAACCGGTGCAGCACTGTTTGATATTCTTGATGTCCTGAAAAGACGCGATCCTTCATTGCCTGTTGTGGTTTACCCGACCATGGTTCAAGGCGAAGAGGCGGCAATTCAGATTGCTCAGGCGATTGGGCGTGCCAATGAGCGCAATGAGTGTGATGTGTTGATCGTGGGTCGTGGCGGCGGTTCGTTAGAAGACCTATGGTGCTTCAATAACGAGATCGTAGCTCGCACAATCGCTGCAAGCCAAATCCCGATTATCAGTGCAGTTGGCCACGAAGTTGATGTCACTATCGCCGATTTCGTCGCAGATATGCGCGCTCCAACACCATCAGCAGCCGCTGAATTGGTTAGCCGTGATAACAGCCATAAAGAACAAGCTTTTGCGTCTAAACGTGCTCGCTTAGTCAGTGCGATTCGTCATGTGTTAATCAAACAAGCGCAATCAACTCAAACATTGAAGTACCGCTTAGAGAAGCAACATCCTAGCTACCAACTGCAAAAGCAGAGTCAGCAGCTTGATGACCTAGATATGCGTTTGCGTCGTGGTATGACTCAATACCTAAAGCAGCATGCACAGCGTGTTGAACGTAAACAGCACCAGCTTCAATTGAACTCGCCAATAAAGCGCCTTGGCGAACAGAAGCTACATCTACAACGTTCAGAGCAAAAGCTATTAGATGCGATGGATAAAACGTTACTAACGACTCGCCACCAGCTCGCTATGGCTGCAGAGAAGTTAGAAACCGTTAGTCCACTAGCTACCCTAAAGCGTGGCTACAGCATTACTCATTCAGCATCGAGCAAGACGGTATCATCGATTAACGATGTCGAAGTGGGCGAAGTGATCACCACCCAAGTTGAAGACGGTGTTATTGAGTCGCAAGTGACCACAAGAGTCGCTAAGAGCGAGCTTTAAGTTCGACTCGAACGTTTAAAATCAAAAAGCCCTATCGATAATCGACAGGGCTTTTTAGTCTCTAACGGCTTAAAAAATCAATGATTCCAACCCTACTCAGTAGTAGAAGGTTCCTTCATGGTTAGCATCCCTTCGGTCACAATAAAGTTGATGATGAAGTCTAGCCCTTGGCTCTCTTTGAGGTTGGTAAACACATAGGGCTTGGTTGGACGCATGCGTTGTGTGTCTTGCTCCATCACCTCCAATGATGCGCCAACATACGGTGCTAAATCGATTTTATTGATAACCAACAGATCAGATCGTGTAATACCTGGGCCACCTTTACGTGGGATCTTCTCCCCTTCCGCTACATCAATCACATAGATAGTCAGGTCAGCTAATTCAGGGCTAAACGTCGCACTGAGGTTGTCGCCACCACTCTCTACAAACACCACATCGAGATTCTTATGTAACTTAGCCAGCTCTTCGACTGCCGCTAGGTTCATCGAGGCATCTTCACGGATCGCAGTGTGCGGGCAACCGCCGGTTTCTACACCAATAATACGATCTGGTTCCAACGCCTCTGCTCGCGTTAGGATCTTGGCATCTTCTTGGGTGTAGATGTCGTTGGTTACTACGGCAATGTTGAGCTTGTCGCGAATCGCCTTACATAGCACCTCTAACAACGCTGTTTTACCAGACCCTACCGGGCCACCAATACCAATTCGAAGTGGTTGCTTATAACTTTCCATTGTCTACTTCCTTATATTCTTTTTACTACACCGTTCAAGCTGACCGCTACGAACGAAATAGTCGTGTGTATTGTGTTTCGTGCAGTGAACTTGCTAATGCCATTGATGGCGAAAAGCTACCTATCATCCAATCTTCAATCTTGCGTGCTTTCTCAATCACCTCGGGAAAGGTGTTAGTGATATTAATCAGTGCCAACTGCCCGTCGGTTTGGCCTAAAGGCACCAATTTGACTCCTGCGGTAACGATATTTTCAAGCCAGCTCCATAAGTAACCTTGCTTGAGGCTTTCTAAATCAATGCACCAATGCTGAGCCGCCATACACATGCCCAACAGTTGGTTTGGGTAACTATCAACAGAGTCCACCAGCGAAATATCGATATCCAAGCGCTTCAACAAGGTGTTCAATGCCTGCCCACGCTGCTTTTCTTCCGCTCGCAATTCACTGGTTTCGCGGCTTGAGTACAAGTAGTTACACCAATGCTCAATTTCATCGAGTTCACCCTTTTCTAGGGCATGATAAAGGCGCTCTAAGATAGGTAATTCCAAGGTCGCGACACTGGAACTGACGATAGTATTAAGCCACTGTTCCATACTATCGCGATTGGTTACCCACCCCGCTTCAACCGCTAACTCTAAGCCTTGCGAGTATGTGAATCCACCAATCGGCAGTGACGGACTGATCAATTGAAACAGACGATAGATGGCAACATTTTCTGTTGTGTTCATAATCGCGCCCTCAGTCTTCTAGAATCGAAAAAGTTCGAGAGCTTACGCGCCTAACAGTAATAATGCGCTAGCTGAAGCCACACCAACCGACATCCATTTAGAGTAAACCGCGCGTCCAACCGATGTACCGATAACCATAAGAGCCAAAGCAGTGATGCTCATGCCTGCTGCAAACTGAGTTAGGTTGCTCGCAGCTTCAACGCCGTGTGCGTAACCATGGAAAAACAACATAGCAATAGAAGCGACTAATACGCTGTTTACACGCTTGGTTGATGGTGAGAATACGTGCCATAGGCAAAGGCTGACGACGAACAGAGAAGCGATAATGGCTGGTTCAACAATTACAGAGAAACCTAAGGCTTGGCCTGCGATAAGCCCAACCACCAACGAAGCCAATCCACCGCCAATCAAAGCGGCTTTTATCTTGGTTGAAAACGACAGTGCGCCAATTAACAGACCAAAAGCGATCAGCATAATCAGGTGATCGATACCTGTCACAGGGTGAGTTAAGCCAGACATAAATGAGTGAGACTCATGAACCGAATGCGAACCGTGCCCCGGGTGAGCGAAAGCCATCGTGGATGTTGTTAGAGAAGCCAGTGTGAAAGTACAAAAGCCAGCAGCTGTTTTAAAGTTCATCGCGAGTTCCTTGCGTTTATAATTATTGATATCGTGGTTGTATCTATAAATGGATGAGTCTCAAATGACTCGATTAATGATGGTGATGATGACCACCAGAGCGACCGCCATAAGCGCCGCCTTCTGGTTCAAACGGTTGTTTTTCGGTCGTCACTGTCGCGCCCAAACCTTCAACCATTTCATCCAAAACATGGTCGTTTTGATAACGAACCCAGCCCGCTTCCACTTGCAGCGGAACATGTCGGTTACCAAGGTGATAAGCAACACGAGTTAACAGATGCGAGTCTTCACAGTAAACGGTCGACACGGTTTCCGGCGCCGCTTTCACTTCGACAGTTAAGCCACACTCACTAGTCAATTGTTCTCCACCACGCAAAATATGACCGCGTGGTAGAAACAATCCAGCATTGCGCCCGTCATCAAGCATCACCTTAAGACGGCTTTTAATGCGACTATCGATCGGCAGACTTAAATAGCCGTCCGGTGCATTTTGTATTTGAGTATTTAGTTGAGTCAGTTCAATCATGCTATTACCTCAATCTCCTTGTGAGATTTATAACGTTCAAATTAGGAGCCCTCAGCCAAGAGCTAAAATACGAGCTTCAGCTAAAGGACTTAAAATAAAAGCCTTCAGCCGAGCTATTAAAATAAAAAATATCTTTGAGCCATTGGCAGTTCTTCAGCCGGCTCACACGTCAGCAGTTCACCATCAGCACGCACTTGATAAGTCTGAGAGTCGACCTCAATTTTTGGCATCCAATCATTGAGCTTCATGTCGGCTTTGCTGATGTTTCGGCAGTTACTCACAACACCAATCAAGCTCTGCAGACCCAATTGTTTGTCGATGTTCTGTGCCTTGGCTTCTTTAGAGACAAACAACATTGATGTGTTCTGACATGCCTTGCCGTAGCTACCAAACATCGAGCGATAGTGAACTGGCTGAGGTGTTGGGATTGAAGCATTTGGGTCACCCATCGGCGCCATGGCGATCATACCGCCTTTCAAAATCACGCTCGGCTTCACACCAAAGAAAGCAGGTTTCCACAGCACGAGATCCGCGAGCTTTCCTGCTTCGATAGAGCCGATCTCATGTGCCATGCCGTGCGTGATCGCAGGGTTAATGGTGTACTTAGCGACATAACGTCTTAGGCGGAAGTTATCGCTGTAGTCAGAATCTTCTTTTAGGTTGCCACGCTGCACTTTCATCTTGTGTGCGGTTTGCCAAGTACGTGTTACTACCTCACCTACGCGCCCCATCGCTTGCGAATCCGAAGCGATCATCGAAAAGGCTCCTAAGTCATGAAGAATATCTTCTGCGGCAATGGTTTCACGGCGAATGCGCGATTCAGCGAACGCGACATCTTCAGCAATTGACGGTGACAAGTGATGACACACCATCAACATGTCTAAGTGCTCATCGACCGTATTGACCGTATAAGGTCGCGTTGGGTTAGTCGAAGAAGGCAGAACATTTGGTTCACCTGCCGCGCGGATAATATCAGGAGCATGACCACCACCCGCACCTTCAGTGTGATAGGTATGAATCACGCGATCACCGATGGCACCAAGTGTCGATTCCACAAAACCAGATTCGTTCAGAGTATCGGTGTGAATCGCAACTTGTACGTCCATCTCGTCTGCAACACTCAAACAAGTATCAATTGAAGCGGGTGTTGTTCCCCAGTCTTCATGCAACTTCAAACCCACAGCACCCGCTGCCACTTGCTCACGCAGTGCTTCCGGTTGGCTAGCATTGCCTTTCCCGAGTAAACCAAAGTTCATTGGGAATTGATCGAGTGATTCCAACATACGATGCATGTTCCACGGTCCCGGTGTACATGTGGTCGCGTTAGTACCGGTGTTTGGCCCCGTGCCACCGCCTATCATGGTCGTAACACCCGACGCCAACGCTTCTTCAATCTGCTGTGGGCAGATAAAGTGGATGTGTGAGTCGATGCCACCTGCCGTGAGGATCGAACCTTCACCTGCTAAAATCTCTGTGCCCGGACCAATCACTATATCGACGCCCGGTTGAACATCGGGGTTACCCGCTTTACCCAACGCTTGAACTCGGCCGTCTTTGATAGCGACATCGGCTTTTACGATGCCCCAGTAGTCCAAAACAATCGCATTGGTGATCACCAAATCAGGAGTTTCGGCACTTGGACGTTGACTTTGCCCTTGTCCATCACGAATCACTTTACCGCCGCCGAACTTCACTTCGTCACCGTATACGGTGTAATCCTTTTCAACTTCTAGCCATAAATCGGTGTCAGCAAGACGCACTCGGTCTCCGACTGTTGGCCCAAACATTTCGGCATAAGCCTGTCTGGATATCGTCGCCATGTTCAATCCTTTGTTATTTTCATTGTTTCCGTGAGAGCGCTTAGAGCTTGCCCATCACTTTCCCTTGGAAGCCGTAGATCTCTAACTTACCGGCGTAACGCACTAACTCGACACTGCGCGACTGACCCGGTTCAAAACGGGTGGCGGTGCCTGCTGGGATATTGAGTCGAAAACCTTTAGTGGCTTCTCGATCAAAAATCAGCGAAGGGTTTGCTTCATAGAAGTGGTAATGAGAACCAATTTGAACAGGACGATCGCCAATGTTTTGAACCTTTACGGACGTCGTGTCTCGACCTTCATTGAGAGTGATGTCACCGGGAGCGGTTTCTACTTTTCCGGGTACGAAGCCTGAATATTGTTTGGTGGAACCAGCCATATTACTTCTCCCTACACGATAGGTTCATGAACGGTCACCAACTTGGTGCCATCAGGAAAAGTAGCTTCGACTTGTACATCTGGGATCATGGAAGGGATCCCCTCCATAACGTCATCGACGGTAAGCAGTGTGCGTCCAAAATCCATCAATTCCGAAACGGTTTTACCCTCACGGGCACCTTCAAGAATGGCACTGCAGATCAGCGCAATAGATTCTGGGTAGTTGAGTTTTAAGCCTTTTTGTTTGCGCTGCTGTGCCAGCATTCCTGCGCAGAAGATAAGTAACTTGTCTTTTTCTCTTGGTGTTAATTCCATTTAGCCACCCGCTGTTAGTGTTGTTTTCTTATTGCTCAAAAAGCATGAGCAGTAAGTGGGATTCAATCACAGCAAGCTTGAAAAAATGTACCGAGGGCCGGAAGGCGCCCCCGGTACAAATAGGGCTAATCGCTAAGTCGCCCAAATCCTTGGTAAATCAGGAGTCGTACCACATAAATGAGAGCGAGTTGCTTGCCAAATCTGACCAAAGGCTTGGAGGATATCCTCACTCCAATTCCCCAAGGCTCGCACCACAATCAATCCTTCTATCTGAGTAGCGCCCAATATTAATGTGGGTTCACTCGACGTTTTTGATGTAACTGATTGCTGTGAAGCTTGCTGTGTAATAGATAAGAGCAAGCTCTGTACCAACTCTAAATCTTGCTTCTCATTTGAGGTGATATAAAAGGTTCCCATCATTGAAAAATCAAGTAACCCCATATTTATCATCAACTTATCGCCACCATGAAAATTAAAACCTTCAGTCAGAAGCCTTTGATTATCAAGATAGATTTCCGTTTTCCCAACAAGGTGACCTCGCTCAAATCCCTCATTCTGTGCAGGTCGTCCAAAACAGTGCATCTCCCACCCCCAAAACTGTGCACCCTTTTCTAGACGAATTTCAGTGTCTAGGCGCACGTGTGCATTGGGGAAAAAGATGTTCTCTTGCGGCATCCATTCCAAGCGCGCACCTTTCTTGACGCGCAGGGTTTGCTTCTGCTTGGCGTACTTATTGTTAGAACGATAGAACTTGGTCGCACCGGGTGTGGTGATCAACGTATGAGCACCGCTTTCTACGGTTGCCTCAATATTAAGAGTGTCACCACCTACCACTCCGCCGGGGGGATGAAGTAAGTAGGTGTGACACGTTTCCCCATCAGGATACAAGGGACGTTGCACCGCAAGCGGACCAGACTGCTGACGATTCTTTAATACGGTTTTGTCACCACGGTCGACAAAGGTGAGGTTTAAGCTCGCCTGCCAACCATCTCGAATATCTTGTTCGATGGTCTCATTCAGAGACAAGGCTTCTACTAAAGAAGCGTTCCTTACTTCATTCGGAGAAAAGAGAGAATTCATACGGTTAGGTACTCCTTAATCAAGGACTCATTGAGCCCTTTCATTTCACCTTCAGCCACCTGACGGCCACGGTCGAGAATACAAAAACGGTCACCGACTTTTCTTGCAAACGGCAACTTCTGCTCAACCAACAAAACCGTGAGTCCCATTTTCGCGTTGAGCATACGAATGATGTCGCCAATCTCTTGCACAATATTGGGCTGAATACCTTCTGTTGGTTCATCCAAGATCAATAGCTTTGGATTAACCACCAACGCACGCCCAATTGCGAGTTGCTGCTGCTGACCACCGGATAAGTCACCACCGCGGCGATGCAGCATCTCTTTCAAGACAGGGAAGATATCGAAAATGAACTCTGGGATCTTACGATCGCCCTTCTCTCGAATCGGCAAGCCAACCTCTAGATTTTCTTGAACAGTGAGCATCGGGAATATCTGACGACCTTGCGGCACATAACCGATCCCTTGGCGAGGACGATCCTCGGCGTCGGTTTTTAGTAACGACTCACCCGATAAAGAGATGTCACCACTTTCAACCTTAATCAGCCCCATGATACATTGCAGCAACGTAGTTTTACCGACGCCATTGCGGCCCATTAACACCGTGCATTTACCCTCTGGGATCTGCATATCCAAGTCCCACAAAGTGTGGCTCTCACCGTAATATTGATTAACTGATTTAACCTCTAACATCCTATTCTCCGAGATAAACTTGTTTAACTTCAGGGTGAGCCTGCACTTGGTCCATGGTGCCTTCTGCTAACACGTGACCTTGATGAAGCACGGTGACATGGCTAGCAATCGAACGAACGAAATCCATATCGTGTTCAACCACGACCACTGAGTGCTTACCTGCCAGTGAGTTAAGTAACTCAGATGTGCGGTCCATCTCTTGGTGAGTCATACCTGCAACGGGTTCATCCACCAGCAACAGCCTAGGGTTTTGCATCAGTAACATGCCGATCTCTAACCACTGCTTTTGCCCGTGAGACAGGTTGCCTGCCAAGTTAGCCGCTTCGTCTTTTAAATGAATCAGCTCAAGCACAGAGGTCAGTTTGTCTTTCTGCTCGCCAGACATCACGGCAGTGAAAGTCGCCCACACTGAACGATCGCCGGCCATCGCCAACTCAAGGTTCTGCCACACGGTTAAACATTCAATTACGGTCGGCTTTTGGAACTTACGCCCAACACCTGCATTGGCAATTTCAGCTTCGTTCATCTTGAGTAGATTGATGTTCGAACCTAACCACACTTCGCCAGTGTCTGGCTTAGTTTTCCCGGTGATGATGTCCATCATGGTGGTTTTACCTGCGCCATTAGGGCCAATGATGCAGCGCAGTTCGCCCTCTTTGATATAAAGATTGAGATCGTTTATCGCTTGGAAACCATCGAAGCTTTTATTAACGCCTTCCACGTACAACAACACGTTGTGACGGGTATCGATGGCAGGATGAATATCGGGTTTAAGGTAATCAAAAACTTCGTCTCGACGAGTGAACTCCTGAACCGACTCTTTTACGCTGTTAAATGTGGTCATGCGATCGCCTCCTTGCCTTTATGTTGATCATCCTTATCTTGTCCTTCGCCTTTTGCATTCGATGCCTTGCGTAGCTGTTGCCATTTTTCGCTAACAAAGCCAATCACACCTTGTGGGAAGTACATGGTTGAAAGAACGAATAGTCCACCGAGAGCGAATAACCACACCTCTGGGAATTCAACGGTAAACCAGCTCTTGGCGTAGTTGATGATCAGAGCGCCAACGATGGCACCAAACAGAGTGGCGCGGCCGCCTAAGGCAACCCAAACCACAATTTCAATCGAGTTAAGCGGTGCAAATTCACCTGGGTTGATGATGCCGACTTGAGGCACATAGAGCGCGCCAGCAATACCCGCGATAACCGCAGACAAAACGAAGACCCATAACTTGATGCCATCGACGTCGTAACCCATAAAGCGAGTGCGAGACTCGGTATCACGAATCGCTAAGGCCACACGTCCTAATCGACTGGTCACGACCATGCGACACGCTATATAGCTAAGGATGAGCGAGATACCCGTCGCGACAAACAGACCAATCTTGACCGCATCACTCTGTAAACTCAGGCCAATGATGTCTTTAAAATCCGTCAGTCCATTGTTACCACCAAAGCCCATCTCGTTGCGGAAGAACGCCAACATCAAAGCGTAAGTTAACGCTTGAGTCATGATCGAAAGGTAGACACCAGACACGCGAGATCGGAAAGCCAAATAACCGAACAAATAGGCCAATGCGCCCGGCACCAACACCACCATTAAGCAAGCAAACCAGAATTGATCAAAGCCCTGCCAGAACCACGGCAACGCTGACCAATCAAGGAACACCATGAAGTCAGGCAAAATAGGATCGCCATAAACCCCACGATCACCAATCTGGCGCATTAAGTACATGCCCATCGCATAACCGCCAAGCGCAAAGAAAGCACCGTGGCCTAAGCTCAATATTCCGAGGTAGCCCCACACCAGATCGAGCGCCAACGCCAACATCGCATAGCTTAGGTATTTGCCCATCAGCGAGATAGTGAAAGTCTCGACATGAAGCGGGTGTCCACTTGGTAACACGGTATTAGCCAGTGGGATTAGAATCACGGCCGCAAGAATGGCAAGGATGGTCAGTTGACCACCTTTATCACCACGCATCGCCGAAAGTACAAATGATTTAGACTGCATGATGTTGTCCTTAACCTTCAGCCGCACGACCACGTTGCGGGAACAATCCGCGTGGGCGTTTTTGAATAAATAGAATGATGAAAACCAGTACTAGAATCTTGGCGAGCACTGCGCCAGCCCAAGGCTCTAAGATCTTATTGAACAAACCAAGGCTTAAGCCTGCGACTAATGTTCCCCACAAGTTGCCTACTCCGCCGAACACCACCACCATGAAAGAATCGATGATGTACGCTTGCCCCATATTAGGGCCAACGTTAGTCAGTTGAGAAAGTGCCACACCCGCGACACCCGCCACGCCAGAACCTAAACCAAAGGTCATCGCATCAACTCGTTCAGAACGAATGCCCATCGCACGCGCCATGCCACGGTTTTGAGAAACCGCACGAACCTGCAAACCTAGTGGTGTCTTTTTCAAAACCATCAACAAGCCTAAAAACACCAAACCACAGAATAAGATGATATAAAGTCGGTTGTAGGTCAGAGATAACATTGGGTTCAATTGAAGTGCGCCAGACATCCATTCAGGCGTGCTCACTGAGCGGTTAAGTGGAGAGAAAATAGAGCGAACGGCTTGTTGCAAGATCAAGCTGATACCGAAGGTCGCGAGCAAAGTTTCCAATGGGCGACCGTAAAGATGACGAATCACGCTGCGCTCAATCGCAATACCGACCAGACCAGACACAATAAATGCAGCCGGAATAGAGAGAATTAGCGCTAAACCGATGTGATTCGGCATTAGTAGTTGCAATACATAGGTGGTGTAAGCGCCAATCATGATCAGCTCGCCATGAGCCATGTTGATCACGCCCATCACACCAAAGGTAATCGCCAAACCTATTCCTGCTAGCACCAACACAGAACCTAAACTCAAGCCGAAGAACACAGTCTCAACACCCGAATAAAGTGCTTGGCTCTGTTGATAATCATCCATCGCTCTCTCTGCTGCCGCCAAGACTTTTGGGTCTTGTTCGCTGTTGAGCAATTGATTCAAGGTTTTGAGTACTACTGAATGTTTGAAGTCACCGACTCGGTCAACCGAAACCACACGATCGTCAACCGTGGCACTCTTATCAAGAGAAGTGAAAATGGCTAACGACAAGTCCATCAACTCAGCGACTTTGCCCTCTGATTCACTGGTTCTCAGCACAGCTAAACGATCAATAATGTCAGAATCTTTGGTACCGAGCAGATCCAGAACCGCTTTATAACGCACGTCTGGGTTACTGCTGTTCAGTCCAATAGAAGCAATTTCGCCGCGCAAGATCCCGCGAAGTTTATTGTTCACGCGAACCTTTTTAAACTGTCTCGTATTCTCGATACTGAGGCTTGATTCATCCCACACAGACTGAGCCGAGGTTGCCGTTTTAATGCTTTGAATTAGGTAAAGCTGTTTGTACTGCTCACTTTGTTTGTCATTAAAGTAATAGAGATCACCGTTTAACCAGCCATCCAAAATAGGTTTCGACACATCTTCCGTTTGCGTCTCAATAACCCAATCAATAGCTAATTCTTTATCCGATGTTTTCTTACCAACTAGCGCCTTGGTAAAACTAGCTTCATCTGTTATTCCAGCAAAAGCCAACTGAGCACTGACAGCCATAAGCAGCAGCGCTTTAAATACGTTCAATAGTTTTTTCATCCCTGCTTCCTTAATCCATCGAGCTAGATTTTGTTATTTTTGCTCGATGGATATGTGGAGAATAATGATTACTTGAAACGTGATCCTTTCGTTAGTTACGCTCCCAAATAAAGCGTTCTTCCCTAATCCGAAAGGCTCAATGTTTCTGACGAATCGATCTAGTTACCGCCAGAACACTTCTTGGTTTCGACGTTAAACGCACCACATGAGAATGGCTTCGACCAGCTAGAGAACAGTTTTGCCGATTCAGGTAAGTAACTCGACCAAGCATCACCCGCAACTAGACCTGTGGTTTCCCAAACGATATCGAATTGACCATCGTCTTGGATCTCACCGATCAGGACTGGTTTAGTTATATGGTGGTTTGGCAGCATGGTTGAGTAGCCGCCAGAAAGGTTAGGAACAGACACACCAATCAAGGCATCTTGCACAGATTCAGGATCGGTTGTGCCTGCATTAGTGACCGCTTGAGCCCACATGTTGAAGCCCACATAGTGCGCTTCCATTGGGTCATTGGTGACACGCTTTTCACTCTTTATGAACGACTGCCACGTTTCAACGAACTCTTCATTGGCTTCGGTATCAACACTCATGAAGTAGTTCCATGCGGCTAGATGGCCTACTAGTGGTTCTGTGTCCATACCTGAAAGTTCTTCTTCACCAACAGAGAATGCAATAACTGGGATGTCTTCAGATGAAATGCCTTGTGCGCCAAGCTCTTTATAGAAAGGTACGTTCGCATCGCCGTTCACAGTAGAAACCACTGCAGTTTTCTTGCCCGCTTCACCGAACTTCTTGATGTCAGAAACGATAGATTGCCAATCAGAATGACCAAATGGCGTGTAGTTGATCATGATGTCTTCTTCTGTGACACCTTTATCTTTTAGGTAGGCTTCTAAGATCTTATTGGTGGTGCGTGGGTAAACGTAATCGGTACCTGCTAGTACCCAACGTTCAACTTCAAGCTCTTCCATCAAGTAATCCACAGCAGGAATTGCTTGTTGGTTTGGCGCTGCGCCGGTGTAGAAAACGTTTTTAGAAGACTCTTCACCTTCATACTGAACTGGATAGAAGAGGATGCTGTTGAGTTCTTCAAAGACAGGCAGCATCGATTTACGTGATACCGATGTCCAACCACCGAACACCACATCGACCTTCTCTTTTTCGATAAGCTCACGCGCTTTCTCAGCAAATAGCGGCCAGTTTGACGCAGGGTCAACCACAACAGGCTCTAGCTTCTTGCCAAGTAAACCGCCCTTTTTGTTCTGCTCTTCGATAAGCATTAGCACGGTATCTTTTAGCGTTGTTTCACTGATCGCCATAGTACCAGACAGTGAATGTAGAACGCCGACCTTGATGGTCTCATCAGCCGCAAGCACGGTAGCAGAAGAAAATGAAAGTGTTGTACACAGTGCAGCTAGCGATAAATTGAACACCTTGTTCATGATAGTACTCCATAATTGTATTTTTGTTATTCAATTACAGAGTTACAAGAAGAGTGCCAAACTTATAAATCAACAAGTTTATTTATAAGCTATTGTATTAATAGAATTTAAAATTAACTCACACCAGTAGAGTGCATAGTAATCATGTAACTATGTTTCATACTGGTGCAGCGGCGATAAGAATGAACCAAGATGACACATTCCTGTTCTTCAGATACAAAAAAGACCCAACACTTTAGTATTGAGTCTCTGGTATAACATCACCGATAGTCGTTCAAACCATGCAGTTTAAGGCTATTCCGCTGGTTGGAATTCGAATTTTACTCTCGATTTAGACTTAAGCTCGTTGCAATCGCCATTGCAAAAATAGCTCGCGGCACCACAGGCTTGAAGCTTCTCAAGTTGGCAGCGGCATTCAGGGCAAAACCCAACTTTAGTAAAGTGAGCCTGACAAGTTTCACAATGATATTTACCATCCCAACCAAGCTCAGACTGACACTTAGGGCAGATATTTTCACTCATTAGCATTTCCTAATTCACTACTCTGTTTACAATCTACTACTGCTGGGATTTAGCTTGCTTGATTTGGTACATGTTCTTATCAGCTTGTGCAATCAACTGGTCTAATCCTTGAGGCTCTTTCTCACAAGAAAGCCCGACACTCACTGAAAACTGCACATCATTGATATAAAGCGCTTGTTGCAGTGCTTTTTCTAAGCTGTGATAGAAGCTAACAACGCTTTCTTGATCATCAAAACAAGAGAACACCACAAACTCATCACCACCATAACGTCCTATCTTGGCACAGGCTGTAGTTGCCTCATCAAGAACCTCAGCAACCGCCAACAACACATCGTCACCGAAACTGTGGCCATAGGTATCATTTATCGATTTGAACTTATCGACATCAACAAACAGACACGCCATCACCTTTTGTGCAAAACAGCGCTTAGTTAACACTTTTTCGGCTTCATTGAACAATGCCCGACGATTCAAACAGTGAGTTAGAGAATCACGATTGGCGAAAAAGTTAAGCTGATTCTCCAGCTCAAACTTCTCTAGTGCGACCGAATACAGAGACGCTAATAGCTCTAAGATCTCGAGCTCAAATTCATGTGGTTCAGAGATGTACTGACTATAAATAGCAAAGGTACCCAAAACATTACCGCGCGACGAGATAATGGGTACCGACCAACAGGCATGCAGATTGGCTTGGCTGGTTAAGGCTAAGAAAGGCGCCCAGTTTGGGTGTGCATTTATATTGGAGACCATCACTGCTTTCTTAAGCGCAGCTGCCTCACCACAGGAACCAATCCCGGCACCAATTCCCACCCCTTCTATCTGTTGATTGTAGAAATCAGGCAGGTTGGGGGCATATTCAAGATGTAGAGTCTTTGATTCGGAGTTGAGCAGTAAGATTGAAGCCATACGCTGACCAAAAAGCAGCTCAGTAAGCTGAATGATCTTATGGTTTAAGTCCTTGCGATCCATCCCAAGGGCAAGCTTCCGAAGCAAACTATTGACTGCTCGGTGGCCTTCTAATAAAAATTGTTGTTCCATTCGCTAAAGCTTTCAATTGTGTAATTGGGTACAGCTTGTTCTTATGCAAGCTTGTTATTGGTTAATAATAACACACTAAGTTAGTACCACACACAACCGAAGATCATAGGTTGATCTTTCGCTTTATCTATTTTGATCAGCGATCTACCCCAAAAAGAATATTTATATCACCACACACCGAAAGCATAAGTTACATGTGCTGCATTTCAATTTTAAATGGTCATTTATATCAAAAGTGACATTTTAAAACAGAATATACAGCACAACCCATTTCGATCTGTAGTCTAAATCATCGAATTACATGCGTCAGCATTTCAATATGCTGGTCATCTAGCTGGGTTAACTTAACGGATAATGTCTTAAGTTCTGAGGTGTTCTCGATGTGAGTACCACCACACGGAATAGACACCAAAGTATCGCTATCCAACTGCCATTCCCAATAGCGAGAGTCTGTTAATGTCTCGCCTTCCAGTCGCATCGCAACTTGTGTCGGCTCTGCAAGCCAGCCCGCAATCATCTGGTTGATGTCAGCTTCAATGCCATCTAGGTTTGCTAGCATGTCTGCAACGTTCAAACCGCGCTTCTTCAGGGTTTTGCCTAAACGATACTTATCGGTACACAGCTCTGGAGTCACAAAGCTCGTCACCTGTGCATAGCTATTGAAATCGTAGCTGCCAAGCGGATCTTTTCTGTCCGCATCTTTACGCCAGTAGCTTTCAGCCAATACTTTATTCAGGGCTAGAAAAGCGATGTGGCCAGCACTGTGACCACGGCTCAAACTGGCTTGATATTCTTTATCAACCGACAACACGACTTCGTCGCTAACCTTAATCATAGAAGCAGATGCGGGTAGCTGGTGGACAACCACAAACGCCCACCCTTCCGTATCACGCTTAACAGGAATATCTGCTGCGATATGAAGCTTGTCAGTAGATTGTTCTATTGCACCAACAAGGCACTCCTCCACTGGATATTGAACGTCACCAACAGTCACAAAGCCTTGGTCTGCCGGATGATCAGGCCAAATATGGCTAACAGGGTGGAAAGGTGTTACGTCGGTGATCAAGTAAGTTTTACTGTCATCACTTTCAACGTACAGCGCTTTAGCATTGAACTGCCAGGCCTGATGACAAAATTTAGTGATGGTTGGTGTGATTGCTGACGCAGGTGTAATCAAATCGCTAGTAGTCATATCGTTCTTCTTTGGGAATCTAGTCTGATTCGTTAAGCCATGATGATAAAAATATATTTTTATGGCTTAACGTGAATTTTGCTTAAAAAAATACCCGAGACAGGCTCGGGTATCAAATCTATTGGAAAGGTTTACTTACGACCTTTAACCATGCTCATCATACGTTTACGTTTGCGTTCTTGAGAAATTGTCAGCTTGTTTGTCTTAGCTTCAAATGGGTTCTCGCTGTTCTGGAACTGAATGCGAATAGGTGTACCCATAATTTCTAGTGAACGACGGTAGTAGTTCATCAAGAATCGTTTGTATGAATCTGGCAAATTACGAACTTGGTTACCGTGGATAACGATAATCGGTGGGTTGTAGCCACCAGCGTGCGCGTATTTCAGTTTCACACGACGGCCACGAACCATAGGCGGTTGGTGATCATCAGTCGCCATCTTCATGATACGAGTTAGCACAGAAGTACCAACACGAGTCGTCGCTGACTTGTAAGCTTCTTGTACAGACTCAAACAAGTGACCAACACCAGTACCGTGAAGTGCAGAGATAAAGTGAATACGTGCGAAATCAACGAAACCTAAGCGACGGTCTAGCTCTTTCTTAACGCGTTCTTTCACGTCGTTATCTAGGCCATCCCACTTGTTTACAGCAATAACAATTGAACGACCCGCGTTCAACGCAAAGCCTAACAAGCTTAGATCTTGATCAGAGATGTTTTCGCGAGCATCGATAAGCAGCAATACAACGTTGGCATCTTCAATCGCTTTCAGTGTTTTAACTACTGAGAACTTCTCTACCGTTTCGTTGATGTTTTTACGACGACGAACACCCGCAGTATCGATTAGAACGTATTCACGCTCATCACGTTGCATTGGGATATAGATAGAGTCACGAGTTGTGCCTGGCATATCGTAAACAACCACACGTTCTTCACCAAGAATACGGTTAGTTAGTGTTGATTTACCTACGTTAGGACGGCCAATGATCGCTAGCTTGATTGGTTGATCTTGAAGACGCTTGAATTCTTCTTCAGCTTCTTCTTCTGTAAATTCAACCTGCTCTTCTTCTTCGTCTTCAAACTCAGTTAGATCGCTTACTTCGCCATTTTCCGCTTTTAGCGCTTCTGCGAATGGGTTAAGAGCAAGGTCAATCAGTGCAGTAACGCCACGACCGTGCGCCGCAGCGATTTGGTACATGTCTTCTACACCTAGTTGCCAGAAGTCAGCACTTGCAGCATCAGGGTCGATACCATCAACCTTGTTTACTACTAGCATTGAAGGCTTTTCTAGTTGACGTAGGTGCTTAGCAATCGCTACATCAGATGGTGTTAGACCAGCACGGCCATCTACCATAAATAGAACAACATCAGCTTCATCAATCGCTGCTAGCGACTGTTCAGCCATTTTAGTTTCAACACCTTCTTCGGTACCGTCGATACCGCCAGTGTCAATAACAATAAAGTCATGCTCGCTAAAATGAGCATGGCCGTATTTACGGTCACGCGTTAAGCCAGGGAAATCCGCAACCAATGCATCACGAGTTCGAGTCAATCGGTTAAATAACGTAGATTTACCTACGTTCGGACGCCCTACTAGAGCAACAACAGGTACCATAACAACCTCTACAATTTCTTCTCTAAATGTAGTTATAGGTAAGCACTTGTTCGCAAGTTTAAACTCTTACCTATAACCACACGGTTTATTAATTTTTAACAACAAAACGGCTCCTGGCTGTTACCAACCAGGAGCCGACTGTGAATTATATCACGCTTTTATTGGCTAATCGTTAGTTTCTTTACATCGCCATTGCGAGTCGTCACTAAGTAGCCTTCAGGCAGTTCAATTGGTGCAACCGCAAAGCCGCTATCATCGACAAGCTGTTGAGCAACAAACTCACCCGATGAACGATCTAACCAGTGCAGGTAACCTTCTGTGTCACCCACGACTACATAACCATTAATAATAGCAGGTGCTGTCAGTAAGCGGTTTTCTAACAATGGAGTGCTCCACAGTTCAGTACCACTACGAGCATCAACCGCAACCACATGGTCTTTGTCGGTAACAACGAACAAACGGCTGCCATCACTTGCTAAATCAATCGCTGACGAGTAGTTACGCTTCCAAATTGGCTTACCAGAACGAAGGTCAATTGCAATCAGCTGACCATTGATACCTACGGTATACAGGGTGCCACCGAGAACAATTGGAGATGCATCAACATCAACCAAGCGATCGATTTCCGTTGCGCCTTTTGGCGTACCTACTGGCTGTTGCCAAATAAGCTGACCACGGTCAACGATAGCCGCAGCTAGACGACCATTTGCTGTACCCCAGAATACACCACCAGAAACCGCAACCGGTGAGCTATCGCCACGGAGTGTTAGGCTTGGCACTTCAGTACTGATGGTCCACTTTTGTTCGCCACTTGCTTGATCTAGCGCGATCAACATACCGCGACTGGTATGAACAATGACCATGTTGCTATCAGTTGCTGGGGATGCAAGCACCTCGCCATTCACTGATACACGCCACAGCTCTTCACCGGTCGATTCTTCCAGTGCGATCACTTCGCCATTTTCAGAACCAACAAATACTTTACCGTAAGCCGCCGTTAAGCCACCCGATAAACGAGCCAGTACGTCTTTCTCAAGATCGACTTTCCACAGCTCTTTACCTGTATCAGGATCAAGCGCTTTAACCATACCTTCACGGCTTGCAACAAACACTTTGTCGTAAGCCAATTCTGGCGTTAGTTTTGAAAAGTAGTGACCAACACCATCACCAACCGACGTAGACCATTCCTGACTAGGAGTGAACTCGCTGTTTACCGTTGGTACTGGAGCCATGATTACGGTGTCTTCTTCACCCGCACAGCCAGCTAGTAGGCCAAGAGCAATCGCACACAACGCCGCTTTTGGAAACATCTTCTTCATTCAAAGCGCCTTATTTAGCTAGGTCGTCAAGTTTGATTTGAAGCGTTTGGCTAGCATCAACAGCTTGCTGTGCTTCTGTGTAAGCACTGTATGCTGCGTCAGTGTCGCCTTTACGAAGTGAGATATCACCACGCAGTTCAGCAACACGGCCTTTCCAAGATTCATCAGTCATAGCAGCAAGATCAGTCAATGCTGCGTCAAATTCACCTTGCTCAGCTTTAATGCGTGCAACACGGTAAGTAAGTAGTGGCGCAAGTGCCGCGTCCTTAGTTGCCGATTTTGCCCACTCTAGCTGTTCAAGTGCTGCTGCTAGCTCACCCGCTTGCACTTGTACTTTTGCTAATTGCATAGCTGCAAGTACTGAGTACTCAGCGTCTTTGTTTGCGTCGATGAAAGCTTGAATATCAGATTGAGCATCAACGCCCTTAGTATCAAGAGCTGAAATTACAGAGGTGTAGCTTTCTGAAGCTGCTTCACGCGCTTCAACGACTGAATCTTGGTAATAACGCCAGCCAAATAGACCACCTAAACCAATAACCGCACCAAAGATTACGGCTTTACCGTTCTCTTTCCACCAATCTTTAATGGCTTCAACTTGTTGCTCTTCGCTATCGTAAAGTTCCACTTCCTGTCCTCTTTAATTCTTTAAACGCCAGCATAGTGCTGACGTTAGTATTCATTATGAGCGTTTGCTCAATGGCTAATTAGATTAGCGCAGCAACTTTCTCTGCAACTTCCGTTTGAGACACGGTTTCTTGCTCGCCGCCAACCAGATCTTTTAGCACAACTGTATTGTCAGCAACTTCGTTCTCACCAAGTACCAGCGCCACAACAGCACCTACTTTGTCAGCACGTTTGAATTGCTTCTTGAAGTTACCACCACCGAAGTGGTTCATTACACGCACGCCTTCAACGGTGTCGCGTAATTGATTCGCTAACTGCATGCCCGCGATCATAGTACCTTCGCCAGCAGCAACTACGTAAACATCAACGCTACGGCGAACTTCTGTTAGCTCTAGCGTTTCCATCATCAGAACCAGACGCTCTAGACCCATTGCGAAGCCAACTGCATTGGTTGCTTTGCCGCCCAGTTGCTCAACAAGACCATCGTAACGACCGCCGCCACATACTGTACCTTGAGCACCAAGGCTGTCTGTGATCCACTCAAATACGGTGCGGTTGTAGTAATCTAGGCCACGTACTAGACGCTCATTGACTTGGTATTCGATACCAACAGCGTCAAGAAGTTCACACAAACCAGCAAAATGTTGCTTCGATTCTTCACCTAAATATTCAGATAGTCGAGGTGCGTCACCTAAGATAGCTTGAACATCAGGGTTCTTAGTATCAAGTACACGTAGAGGGTTGGTGTGCATACGACGTTTGCAGTCTTCGTCAAGCACATCAATGTGTTGCTCAAGGAAAGCCACTAACGCAGTGCGGTAGCTTACGCGATCTTCTTGAGAACCGATTGAGTTCAGCTCTAGGCGAACGTGCTTATCGATGCCTAGCTCACGCCATAGACGTGCTGTCATCATGATAAGTTCTGCGTCAACGTCTGGACCGTCTAGGCCAAACACCTCAACACCACATTGGTGGAATTGACGGTAACGACCTTTTTGAGGACGCTCGTGACGGAACATTGGACCCATGTACCATAGGCGCTGTTCATCACGGTTGATAAGGCTATTTTGAATACATGAACGTACACAACCTGCTGTGCCTTCTGGACGCAGCGTTAGGCTATCGCCATTGCGGTCATCAAAAGTGTACATTTCTTTAGAAACAACATCTGTCTCTTCACCAACTGCACGGCTAAATAGGTTTGTTTCTTCAACGATAGGCATACGTACTTCGTTGTAACCGTATGCGCTCACCACGTTTTTAACTGCGCTTTCTACTTTCTGCCACAGTGGTGATTGAGTTGGAAGGCAGTCGTTCATGCCTCGAATTGCTTGGATATTTTTAGCCACAGTATTTATTCCGTAATTTCTCACGACCAGGTGTTAGTGCGAATAGACAATCACACCCCATCGCGTTGTATTAATCTTCTAAGTTTTCTACATCAATGCGATTTGCTTGATCAAGCACTGACGCTTTTGCACGAATCTTAGCTTCAAGTTTGTCGACAAGATCATCGTTGTCGAAGCGCTCTTTCTGACGCTTACCGTCTTCGTAGAAGGCACTCTTACGTGCACTACCCGCTAGACCTAAGTGAGACACTTCAGCTTCACCAGGGCCGTTAACCACACAACCGATGATTGATACATCCATTGGTGTAATCACGTCTTCTAGGCGCTCTTCAAGAGCATTAACGGTGTTAATAACATCGAACTCTTGACGTGAACAGCTTGGGCACGCAATGAAGTTGATGCCACGCGAGCGAATACGCAAAGATTTAAGAATATCAAAGCCGACTTTGATCTCTTCAACAGGATCAGCCGCTAACGAGATACGCAGCGTATCGCCGATACCTTCGGAAAGAAGCATACCTAAACCTACCGCGGACTTCACAGAGCCAGCACGTGCCCCACCCGCTTCGGTAATACCAAGGTGAAGAGGTTGGTCAATCTGCTTAGCCAGCAAACGGTAAGAACCAACAGCTAGGAATACATCAGACGCCTTCACGCTCACCTTGAATTGATCAAAGTTCAGACGGTCGAGGATATCTACGTGACGCATTGCTGATTCAACAAGCGCTTCTGCTGTAGGCTCTGTGTACTTCTCTTGGATCTCTTTCTCAAGAGAACCACCGTTAACACCAATACGAATCGGAATGTTCATATCACGTGCGCAATCAACAACTGAGCGGATACGGCTTTCGTTACCGATGTTGCCTGGGTTGATACGCAGACAGTCAACGCCGTATTCTGCCACTTTAAGGGCGATACGGTAGTCGAAGTGAATATCAGCAACCAAAGGAACAGAGACCTGCTGTTTGATTAGCTTAAAGGCTTCAGCGGCATCCATAGTCGGTACAGATACGCGAACGATATCAGCGCCAACTTTTTCCAAAGCTCGAATTTGAGCAACGGTCGCGGCTACATCTGTTGTTCTTGTGTTGGTCATGGATTGCACAGCAATTGGTGCACCATCACCGATCGGCACATCACCCACATAAATACGGGTTGATTTGCGACGAATAATAGGAGATTCGTGTTGCATATTAACTCTAAGGTAAGGTTATTCTAGCTACTTTGCCTGAAGTATACCCAGAAAGGTCGACAGGTTCACTTGCAAATGTCATTGATACGCCCTCTGGCGCACCTAGAATCACTTTATATGGCGCAGTTCCTGATAGATTTAATGACTGACCTGCTTTTTTGATGCCAGTCGACAGGGTTTTACCGGTTGCATCTTTTACTTGGATCCAACAATCAGCAGAGAACTGCATCACTAGCTCGTTAGCCACAACTTCAGGAGTAGCACTTGCTTCTACAGCTTCTGCCTTAGCAGCAACTTCAGTAGCGGGTTCTGTCTCTGTTGCTTGTTGTGCCGCAGTTTCGTCAGCTAGAGCAACTGCATCTGAAGTATCTTCCGTATCGCTTATAGCAACAAGGTCATCTGTACTTTCAGCAGCAGCACCTGCTTCGTTTTGTTCAGCTTCAATCACTTCTAAAGAGGTGAATTCAGGGGCAAGTGATTCTTCTACCGCTAGCTCTTCTGAACTTGCAGTATTCGCTAAAGATTGAGATAGGGTGTCTTGCTGTTGGTTCTGCCACCACCACAGTGAAGAGATACCCGCAATTACCGCAAAAATGCTCCAAGTAAGGATCATAATACGGCTGTTGTGCTTCTCGGTTTTGGTCTTACGAGAAAAGCTCAGCATTTCTTGCTCTTGATGCTGAGCATCACCAGCATGATGCAGCGCACTCAATACGACTTTTTCGTCAAGATTGACGTATTTCGCGTATGAACGAATGTAGCCACGCATAAACGTCGCCACTTGATCTGACTCGAATTGGTTTTCTTCAATTTGCTGAATCAGCGTAACGCGAAGTTTTAAGCGATCAGAAATCTGCTTTTGCGTTAAACCAAGAGCTTCTCGTTTGTTCTTAAGCAGCGTTCCCGCTTCCAAAGCTGGAGCGATCGGTTCTTGCGTTTGTGTATCTTGTTCTGTGTTCATAGAGAGTGAACTTCTAAAGTATTATCGCAAGTTGAGGAGAGCGTTTTTTTATTGTCGTTTAAGCTCAATCTAACAACCCACGTTATGTGGAATTTTTCCTGCTATCTAAATCATCAACCCTTAAAGGCGAACATCATTCATTTGTTATGGATGACCTTCTCAGGAAGCTAGTTTATCAAGTAGCCAACCTAAATAGACATATTGGCGATCAGTAGCAAGCGAGCACTTAAATTAATTTAAGATTAGTTAATCATAAGCTAATGCCATTACAAGGCAAAAACACTTTAAACAAAATTTACCGTCAGCTCATGGTTTTGTCCAAAATTTGACGAAAAATGTAAGAAAGCGTGGGCAAGAAGTCCAAAAAATCAAAAACTGTCCCCCAGAAAAGCAACAAGCCAGAAGTAAGACTTCTGGCTTGTTTAGGTTCTAATCGCGTTTTATACCGCTTTTACTTCAATCACACCACCGGCAATCAAGTTCGCTTCAGAGGCTGCTTTAAGCATTTTAGTACGCTTGGTTCTGTCAATAACATCACCGACTAATTGGCCACACGCGGCATCAATATCATCACCACGCGTTTTACGAACCGTTACTGTGTAGTTGTATTCCATCAGCGTTTTTTGGAAGCGATCAATTCGAGAGTTGCTTGGCTTCTTATAAGGCGAACCCGGGTAAGGGTTGAATGGAATCAAGTTAATCTTACAAGGCGTCTCTTTCATTAGCTCTGCAAGTTCACGTGCGTGGTCCATATCATCATTCACATGATCCAATAACACGTACTCAACCGTTACTTTACCGCGGTTAGCATTTGAAGAGGCAATGTAACGACGAACAGATGCTAGGAAGTCTTGGATATCCCAACGATCGTTGATCGGCATGATTTGGCTGCGTAGTGCATCGTTTGGCGCATGCAGAGAGATAGCCAATGCTACATCGATGTTGTCTGTCATTTGGTCAAGGCCAGATACAACACCAGAAGTTGATACGGTTACACGACGCTTAGACAGTGCGAAACCTAGATCATCAAGCATGATTTCTAATGATGGCATTAGGTTCTTCATGTTCAATAGAGGCTCGCCCATACCCATCATTACAACGTTAGTAATTGGACGACGACCGGTTTCTTTTTCTAGGCCGATTTCGCGAGATGCACGCCAGATTTGGCCAACAATCTCTGAAACTTTTAGGTTACGGTTAAAGCCTTGTTGAGCTGTAGAACAGAACTTACATTCAAGTGCACAACCAACCTGTGAAGATACACACAGCGTCGCACGGTCACCATCTGGGATGTATACCGTTTCAACGTCTTGGTCGCCAACGCTCATCGCCCATTTGATTGTACCATCTGAAGAGTGTTGAGCTTCAGAAACAACAGGTGCAACAATCTCACAGCGACGTTGCAGTTTCTCACGTAACTTTTTGTTGATGTTGTTCATTTGTTCGAAGTCATCGACACCGAAGTGATAAATCCACTTCATCACTTGCTCTGCTCGAAACGCTTTCTCATTCAGTTCTTCTGTGAAAAATTTACGAAGACCTTTACGATCAAAATCGAGTAGATTGACTTTAGCTGTGGTCATGATGCCTCTCAATGACGGAACAATAATTAAGGGCGCGAATTGTACAGGCTTTACGCAACTTCAACAAGCACTGTAAAACCCTGTGTTTATTAAGACATTCAAACTTAAGCGATTAAAATTTGAACAACTGTATTTATCAGCCTGAGATTACCCAATTTAAACAAAAGATTCCCGACTACGCTCCTTCGTCGCTTTCAGGAATGACGACTAAATTGATTATCGAGAACGTAAAACTCACTTACAAAAAAGGCCTCACCGAAGTGAAGCCTTTAGAATCATTTGCTGTGTCGCTTATTGAGCTGGGCGTGGGCAAATTTCAGATTCTGGGAAGAAGAACTCGATTTCACGAGCTGCAGACTCAGGGCTGTCGCTGCCGTGTACTGAGTTGTAACGCATGCTGATTGCGTAGTCAGCGCGGATAGTGCCGCATGCTGCTTCTTCTGGGTTAGTTTTACCCATTAGTTCACGGTAACGAGCGATTGCGTTTTCGCCTTCAAGTACTTGAACCATGATAGGACCAGAAGTCATGAACTCTTTTAGTGGACCAAAAAATTCTTTGCCTTCATGTTCCGCGTAGAAGCCGCTCGCTTGCTCTTCAGTCAGACGAACCATCTTAGCAGCGATAATTTCAAGACCTGCTTTTTCGATTCGGTGGTAAATTTCACCAACAAGGTTACGCTTAACTGCATCCGGCTTAACAATTGAGAACGTTCTTTCTAGAGCCATAGGGATTCCTTCACTTCATTTTTTTGTTATTAAATACTGAAATTACTGAGATCTTTCAATCTTAGCTTTATGAATGAGCGGCACAAAATACCGCTCACTCTTATTATTATTTTGCTTGGTCAACAAGAAGACGAGCCAGTGTACGAACACCCATACCCGTTGCGCCTGCCGCCCACTTATCACTTGCTGATTTACGGTAGGTACCCGCGCAATCCATGTGAATCCAACCTTTTTTGTAGTCGTCTACAAAGTAAGAAAGGAACGCAGCGGCTGTACTTGCACCCGGCGTGTAATCGCCCGTGCTGATGTTTGAAAGATCAGCAAAGTTTGAAGGCAACATGCCACGGTGGAAATCAGCAAGAGGCAATGGCCATAGGCCTTCTTTCTCTTGGTTTGCCGCCGTTAGCGCTTGATGAGAAAGCTCATCGTCGAAGCTTAATAGTGCGTGGTAGTCGTTACCCAGTGCATTTTTAGCTGCACCAGTTAGCGTTGCACAGTCGATGATAAGCTCAGGGGTTTGTGCACTTGCGTACATCAGGCCATCAGCAAGCACCAAGCGGCCTTCCGCATCGGTGTTCATGATCTCAACTGTCTTACCATTTTTGTAAGTAATGATGTCGCCAAGCTTCAATGCACGGCCAGAGATCATGTTCTCAGCACAACATAGGATAAGCTTGATACGCTTGTTCAGACCACGTTCAATCGCAAGACCCAAACCACCAGTGATGGTAGCTGCGCCGCCCATGTCAGCCTTCATCGCTGTCATGAATTGCCCTGGCTTGATGCTGTAACCGCCTGAGTCAAAGGTAATACCTTTACCCACTAGACAAGCAAACACTGGTGCGTTTTCATCACCGGTTGGGTTGAAGTCCAGTTGCAGCATTGCAGAGGTGCGCTCAGAGCCACGACCTACCGCATAAATGCCTTCCCAACCTTCAGTTAGGAGATCTTTGTCTTTAACGATTTTTGCTTTTACTGTGCCTGCTGGCGCCACTGATTTGATGTATTCAGCTGCCATCGTCGCTAATTGACGAGGAGCCACTTCTTCAGCCGTTTTATTGATAATGTCACGCGTCCAATCAGTAGCACGGATGCGAGCTTCTAGCTCAGCTTGATCGGCTTCTGAAAGTGCATCCCATTCCAATGCATTCTTTTTCTTTGGTCCACGGTAGCCTTGGTAGAAAGCCCAAACGCTTTCTAGATCCCAACCTTCACCACGAAGTGAAACGAATGCGATACCTTGTCCGTCAAGCGTACGACCAGCACGCTGAACTGCGCCTAGATCGTGGCCTTCACCAATGTGAATTGTCGCTCCCGCTTCTGAAAACGATAAAATAGCTCTTGCTCCCCACTGAGGCTGGGCAGCTTCTTGACTTAAAAATACTGACATCTGTGTAGACATGATTTCTCCTTGTCATGAACCACTTTGAGTGTGTGATTCTGATTATTTTTTATTAGCGCACTGATGTTAGCATTATGTAGGAGGAAAATGTCATTTTGATAAAAAAACGGACCATAAGGTCCGCTTTTTTTAGTAAGAATTGTTAACTTGGCTGCGTTTTATATTGGACTGATACCAACCCGCGACCAAATCATCAGATAAGAGGATTAATCCATCTCATCCATCCAGCACAAAATAATAGCCTCTAAGATTTTCTCATTCGAGTGGTTAGGCTCGTCGTCGAACTCTTCAAGGTCTAGCACCCATTGATGCAGATCGGTAAAACGTACCGTTTTAGGATCAGTATCAGGGTACAAATCACATAGCTCAATTGCGATATCTCGCGAATCAATCCACTTCAAGCTCATAACACTTCCTTATATTTATCAGCGACGCTATGTCACCTTTATGATCTATATTCTAGGCCAGTTTTCTTAGTATGTTTGTCTAAGCAATAGCTCTCTCAGTCATCACTGTATTAGCCATGACTGAGAACAGGTTCTTAGTGGTCTTCAGAAGCCAGGTTCAATGTGTACTTTGGAATCTCTACTACAAGATCTTCATTCGCCACTTTTGCTTGGCAACCCAGTCGAGATTCCATCTCTAAGCCCCATGCTTTATCTAGCATGTCGTCTTCTAGGTCATCACTCTCTTCTAAAGAATCAAAACCTTCACGAATCACAACGTGACATGTCGTACATGCACACGATTTTTCACATGCGTGTTCAATACCAATACCGGCCTTCAATGCAACATCAAGAACCGTCTCACCAGTTTTTGCTTCTAAAACAGCGCCTTCTGGACATAGATCTTCGTGAGGTAAAACAATAATCTTTGGCATGTTTATCTATTCTCTAACTATTAAATATTATCGACTGACTGACCTGACAGTGCAGCACGAATTGATTTATCCATACGACGAGAAGCAAAGTCTTGGCTCGCTTTGTCGGTATTCTTAATTTCTAGTTCAATCGCATCGGCATTATCGCCATTGCGCACTTCAATCAGTGCTTCAATCGCTTGAACAAGTTGTTGTTTGCCTTGCTCATCAAGTAACTCATCGCCATCGGCTTGCATTGCAGCAATTAGGCCTTCAATAACGCGATCCGCTTCTACGCGTTGCTCAGCAAGAGCACGCGCTTGCATGTCTTCTTTTGCAAAAGTCATCGAATCTTTCAGCATGCTAGCCACTTCGTTATCGCTTAGACCGTAAGAGGGCTTAACTTGGATTTCAGCTTGAACGCCTGTGCTCTTCTCCATTGCGGTAACCGATAGCAGGCCATCAGCATCCACTTGGTAAGTCACACGAATATGAGCAGCACCTGCAGTCATCGGCGGGATGCCTTTCAAAGCAAATCGAGCCAGTGAACGACAGTCATCAACCATTTCGCGTTCACCTTGTACGGTGTGCACTGTCATAGCAGTTTGACCGTCTTTGAACGTGGTAAATTCTTGTGCGCGAGCCACTGGGATCGTGGTGTTTCGAGGGATGATCTTTTCGACCAAACCGCCCATGGTTTCGATGCCAAGAGACAGAGGGATAACGTCCAGTAGCAGCATATCAGAGTCAGGCTTATTACCGACTAAGATATCCGCTTGAATCGATGCGCCAATTGCAACCACTTCATCAGGGTTAATGCTGGTTAGTGGCGTACGACCAAAGAAGTCACCGACCATTTCACGTACAAGTAATGTGCGAGTTGAACCGCCGACCATCACGACTTCTAGAACTTCATCTGCATCAACTTCCGCATCTTTTAGTGCACGACGGCATGAAAGCAGTGTTTTCTTAACGAGCGGTTTGATGATCTCTTCAAACTCTTCACGAGTTAATGAACCAGACCAACCTAGTACGTCAACCTCAACGCTTTCAGCTTCAGATAAGCCAATCTTAGCTTCTGTTGCGGCGTCTAGAAGAATACGGTTCTGCTCTGCAGTTAGCTCCGATAAGCCCATTTGCTCTTGGAAATGATCCGCAACTAAATGGTCAAAGTCGTCGCCGCCTAATGCAGAGTCACCGCCCGTAGCTAGAACTTCGAAGACACCTTTAGATAGGCGTAGGATAGAGATATCAAACGTACCACCACCTAAGTCATAAACAGCAATTACCCCTTCTTTACCTGAATCCAAACCGTAAGCAATCGCAGCGGCAGTCGGCTCATTAAGAAGACGTAACACGTGAAGACCAGCAAGTTGCGCCGCGTCTTTAGTACCAGCACGTTGTGCATCATCGAAATACGCAGGAACAGTAATCACCGCACCAGATAGCTCACCACCTAATGTAGACTCAGCACGTTGACCGAGCGCTTTCAGAATATCTGCAGATACTTGAATCGGGTTCTTGTTGCCTTGCTCTGTGCGAATCACAGGCAAACCATTATCACTTTCTTCAAATTGATATGGCAGAGATGGGTATCGCTGTTGAATATCTGACAGTGAGCGACCGATTAGTCGCTTAACTGAGATAATGGTATTTTTAGGA
This sequence comes from Vibrio sp. 10N.286.55.E10, assembly GCF_002872555.1. NCBI lineage: Bacteria > Pseudomonadati > Pseudomonadota > Gammaproteobacteria > Vibrionales > Vibrionaceae > Vibrio > Vibrio sp. 10N.286.55.E10. The sequence goes on along the minus strand of NZ_MCSD01000059.1, from coordinate 38,807 downwards.
TCAGTCTGTGCATTTGCACGAGCTTCATCACCAGTCGTGTATGACTCTGACGTATAGTGAACAACGGAAGGAAGAATACTGCGACCCTGTTGATCAATCAGTGTGCTCGCCTCACCACTGCGCACTGCCGCAACCAATGAGTTTGTTGTACCTAAATCAATACCCACAGCAAGCTTGTGCTGGTGAGGAGCGGCGCTTTGCCCTGGTTCTGCAATCTGAAGTAGTGCCATGGATGTGTCCTTGTTATACGAACTAGCCGATCAGACGATCTTCAACTAACTCGATTTCATTCTTTAATTTTGCAATAAACTTAAGCTTTCTTACTCGGTCTGCAGCTTCTAGCCAAGCCTCACTGTCGAGTTCTTGTTGGATAGCGCTTAATTGTTGTTTATACATTTTGCTAACCTTTCCTTCAAATGCAAACAAAGCATCTTCAGGTTCAGAACTGTCGGCGATATCTTCAAGCTCTTCACGCAATTCCATTTGCTCCATTAGGAACATAGGATCTTGCAGGGTCTGCTGTTCACCACGAATATCCTCACCATGTTGCACTAACAGGTATTCAGCTCGGCTGATTGGATTCTTCAATACCTGATACGCATCATTGATTTGCGCAGCTTTTTGCACGGCTAGCAGGCGATCACGCTCAGAAGCAGTGGCAAATTTATCAGGGTGGAATTGGCGTTGCAGATCTCTAAACTGAGAAGAAAGAAGGCTACCATCCAGTTGAAACTGAAGTGGTAGCCCAAATAATTCGAAATGATTCATGTAACGGTGGTCCTAAGTTTAGGCTCTTCAATCAGAGCCTAATTTTATTCTTCGCTCACTATAAACGCTTAACGATTGAAGCGTTTATACGTTGAAGCTCTCACCACAACCACATTCGCCTTTCGCGTTAGGGTTGTTGAATTCAAAACCTTCGTTTAGGCCTTCTTTTACGTAATCAAGCTCAGTTCCGTCTAGGTAAACTAGGCTCTTTGGATCAATGATGACCTTAACACCTGAATGCTCGAACACTTCGTCTTCTTCGTTAAGCTCGTCAACGAATTCTAGTACATACGCCATACCCGAACAGCCAGTCGTTTTTACCGCTAAGCGTAACCCGATACCTTTACCTCGGTTATCTAGGAAAGCTTGAACTCGGCTTGCTGCCGTATCTGTCATGGTGATGGCCATACTACAACCTTGTGTTTTATATAAATTGAGAACTCAGGGGGAGCACAAAGGATGCTCCCAAATATTGCTTATTTTTTGTGATTACTTAATGAGACGATTAACGCTTCTTTTTGTAATCCGCAACAGCTGCTTTGATTGCATCTTCAGCAAGAATTGAACAGTGAACTTTCACTGGTGGCAACTCTAGCTCTTCTGCGATTTCAGAGTTTTTGATAGCTGCCGCTTCATCAATACTTTTGCCTTTAACCCACTCAGTTACTAGTGAGCTAGAAGCGATTGCGCTGCCGCAACCGTAAGTTTTGAATTTTGCATCTTCGATAATGCCTTCTGGCGTTACCTTGATTTGCAGTTTCATTACATCACCACAAGCTGGTGCGCCAACCATACCGCTACCAACACTTGGGTCTTCTTTATCAAACGAACCTACGTTACGTGGGTTTTCGTAGTGATCAATTACTTTTTCGCTATATGCCATGATAGTTACCTCGAATCCTCTATTTCCGTGAGATTAGTGATGAGCCCACTCAACAGTGTTCAAATCAATCCCTTCTTTATACATATCCCATAGAGGAGACATGTCGCGTAATTTGTTTACCGCTACACGAATTTGTGCAATCGCGTAGTCGATTTCTTCTTCCGTTGTGAAACGGCCGAATGAGAAACGTACTGAGCTGTGTGCCAGTTCATCGTTCAGGCCAAGAGCTCGTAGAACGTATGAAGGCTCTAGGCTTGCTGATGTACATGCAGAACCTGATGATACTGCTAGGTCTTTTAGAGACATAAGCAGAGACTCACCTTCGACGAAAGCGAAGCTAACGTTTAGGTTGTGTGGTACACGTTGGTCTAAGTCACCGTTTACCGTTACCGCTTCTAGATCTTGAACACCTTTCAATAGGCGCTCACGAAGTGCTAGTGCGTGATCGTAATCTTTCTGCATGTCTTGCTTAGCAACAGCACAAGCTTCGCCCATACCCACGATTTGGTGAGTAGCAAGCGTACCTGAACGGAAACCACGCTCATGACCGCCGCCGTGCATTTGCGCTTCAAGACGAATACGTGGCTTACGACGAACGTAAAGTGCACCGATACCTTTAGGGCCATACATTTTGTGAGCTGAAAGTGAGATTAAGTCAACTTTCATCTCTTGTACGTCTAGTGGGATTTTACCCGCAGACTGAGCCGCATCAACGTGGAAGATGATCTTACGGGAACGACATAATTCGCCGATTGCAGAGATATCTTGGATTACACCAATCTCGTTGTTAACGTGCATGATAGAAACTAGAACAGTGTCTTCACGCATTGCAGCTTGTAGCTTGTCTAGATCGATGATGCCGTTTGCTTCTGGCTCAAGGTAAGTTACCTCAAAACCTTCACGCTCTAGTTGGCGACATGGATCAAGAACCGCTTTATGTTCTGTTTTGCACGTAATTACGTGCTTACCTTTCTTCTCGTAAAAGTGCGCTGCACCTTTAATAGCAAGGTTGTCTGACTCTGTAGCACCTGAAGTGAAAACAATCTCACGTGGGTCTGCATTTAATAGGTCAGCAATTTGCTCACGAGCATTATCTACTGCTTCTTCTGCCTGCCAGCCGTAACGGTGTGAACGAGATGCAGGGTTACCGAAGTTACCGTCCATCGTCATGCACTGAACCATTTTCTCAGCAACTCGTGGATCGACTGGGCATGTAGCTGAATAGTCAAAGTAAATAGGCAGTTTCATTTTCTACTCCAATGTAAAAACTGACCGCTAAGAGCGGGCATTAACACCGTGAGGTGCTGCACTAATCGTTGTAGTGCTCGTATTTTTATGTGTAAAACCATTATTAACCGCAAGATCGATATCTTGACGATCAGAAATTTCTAAAACTTCGTTATCTTTCATTAGCTCACCGAGCGTAATGTCGTTTAAGAAGCTGCTGATTCGGGAGCTTAAATCACGCCATAGAGTGTGAGTTAAACAACGACTACCACCCTGGCAATCTGCTCGACCGTGACACTTAGTCGCATCAACTGATTCGTCTACTGCTGCAATCACAGTTCCGACAGCGATGTCGCTCGCTTCAGCACCTAAACGGTAACCACCACCAGGGCCGCGAACACTAGCAACTAAGCCAGCTTTACGTAACTTAGAAAAAAGTTGCTCTAAGTAAGATAACGAGATGCCTTGTCGCTCTGAAATGTCAGCCAGAGGAACTGGGCTTTTTTGCGAATGCAGTGCTACATCGAGCATAGCTGTTACCGCATATCTTCCTTTAGATGTAAGTTTCATATCACACCGTATCCACATTGTTTATGTGGTTGGAATCTTCCCATACCCGACTAAATTGGTCAAGTATTTAGTTGACTATTTTAGTCAGGTATTCACCCTTAGTTTTCACATGGGCTTTATTTATCGTTTTTGCTCTTCTCAATTGAAGTCAAAATGCCACGTAGAGTATTGATCTCTTGCAGCTCTGGACGAGCTCGGCTAAACAGACGACGCAGCTTATTCATCACCTGCCCCGGCTTATCCTTAGAGATAAATTGGGTATCAATGATCACTTTTTCAAGGTGCTCGTAGAACATTTCTAGTTCTTCGTGACGAGGGTACTCATCTTGTGGCTGTGGTTGATATTGGCTAGCGACCATATCAAGGTGGGCGACACGCACTTCGTAGCTCAGAGTCTGTACCGCCATTGCTAGGTTTAGCGAGCTGTATTCAGGGTTAGCTGGGATACATACATGGAAGTGGCACTTCTGAAGCTCATCGTTAGTCAAGCCCGTACGCTCACGGCCGAATACTAATGCTACTGGGTGCTTCTGACCTTCAATTGCAAATTTTTGTCCACACTCACGAGGCTCAAGCATTGGCCATTCAAGTGTGCGTGAACGTGCACTCGAACCAACCACTAAACCACAGTCTTTTACTGCTTCGTCCAGTGTGGAAACGATAGTCGCGTTTTCTGCGATGTCACCAGCACCCGCAGCCAGTGCTAAGGTCTGCTCGTCAACTTCACATTGAGGGTCTACAAGAACTAATTGACTCAAACCCATCACTTTCATTGCGCGAGCTGCTGATCCGATATTTCCCGAATGAGACGTACCAACCAGAACGACTTTTACATTGTCTAACATGCTATATGACACCACTTTAAAAATAATCGCGAGATATTAACACATAGCAAAGTAAAATGGTCAGACCCTTCGCGCAATGTGAAACCAAGAGTTCAAAAAATAACCACTTCCCTTTTGGTAAAACTTTGGTATACTCGCCGCCGCTTTAAATTGTTCTTTAACATCTTGTGGGAAAAACCATATGCATCCAATGCTAAACATTGCGATACGCGCTGCGCGTAAAGCTGGCAACCATATTGCTAAATCTCTAGAAACAACTGATAAGATCGAATCGTCTCTAAAAGGTAACAACGATTACGTTACTAACATTGCTCAAGAAGCTGAGTACATGATCATTGAGACAATCAAAGCATCTTACCCAGAGCACAGCATTATTTCTGAAGAGAAAGGCCTGACTGAAGGTAAAGACTCTGACGTACAATGGATCGTTGACCCACTAGATGGCACCAACAACTTTGTAAAAGGTTTCCCTCACTTCTCTGTATCTATCGCTGTTCGCATGAACGGTCGTACAGAAGTTGCTTGTGTTTATGACCCAATGCTAAACGAGCTATTCACAGCTCAACGTGGCGCTGGCGCTCAACTTAACAACGCTCGTATGCGTGTTACTCAACTAAAAGACCTTCAAGGTACTGTTCTAGCGACTGGTTTCCCATTCAAGCAAAAACAACACTCAGAATCTTTCATGAAGATCATCTCTGGTCTATTCATTGACTGTGCTGATTTCCGTCGTACAGGCTCTCCTGCTCTTGACCTATGTTACCTAGCAGCTGGCCGTGTTGATGGTTACCTAGAACTAGGCCTTAAGCCATGGGATCTAGCAGCTGGTGACCTAATCGCTCGTGAAGCTGGTGCTATCATGACCGACTTCGCTGGCGGTACTGATTACATGACTTCTGGTAATGTTGTTGCTTCAAGCGCACGTGGTGTTAAGTCTATTCTTAAGCACGTTCGTGAGAACGCTAACGAAGGTATGCTGAAATAATTCAGACCTTACGTTAAAGCTCCCTGTTTTAAGGGCGCATAAAAATTCCAAAGCCTCGCTAGATAGCGAGGCTTTTTTGTATCTGTGGTTCAGGGATGCGAGATGCGAGATGCGAGATGCGAGATGCGAGCAGAATAGCGCTTATGGTATTAAGTACAACTCACTTCGACCATAAAATTTGTATTGAGTTTTCCTGCAAAATGCAGCCATAAAAAAACCGCTAGTTGCCTAGCGGTTTTTTTGGTTTAGCGAAACTTGTTAAGCCAAGGCCTAAGGCATTTCGTCAAACTCTTCACCTTCTTTTTCCACTTGTGGTGGCATTAGGTGTTCACGTGTAATACCCAACTTCATTGCTAGTGCAGATGCAACGTAGATAGAAGAGTAAGTACCAACCGTAATACCCAATAGAAGGGCAGTTGCGAAGCCGTGAATCATAGCGCCGCCCTGAACGAACAGTGCGATAACTACGAATAACGTGGTACCAGAAGTGATCAATGTACGACTCAATGTTTGTGTGATTGAGCTGTTCAGTACTTCAGGCGCTTCACCTTTACGCATCTTACGGAAGTTCTCACGAATACGGTCGAATACAACGATGGTATCGTTGAGGGAGTAACCGACTACCGTTAGCAAGGCTGCTACGATGGTAAGGTCGACCTCAATTTGCATTAGAGAGAACACACCAAGTGTGATGATAACATCGTGCGCCAGTGCTAATACCGCACCCGCAGCCAAACGCCATTCAAATCGCACTGATACGTAGATCAAGATACAGATAAGAGAAACTAGGATAGCAAGGCCACCCGCTTCTGTTAGCTCATCACCTACGTTAGGACCAACGAACTCGATACGACGCATTTCAACTTGCTCACCAGTACCATTCTCAATAGCAGAAAGGATTTGGTTACCAAGCGTTTCGCCCGCTACGCCATCACGTGGACGTAAACGAACCATCACATCACGAGCTGAACCGAAGTTCTGTACCGTTGCATCACCAAAGCCTTCGGCTTCTAGTGCACTACGGATATCAGGAAGGTGTGCCGGTTGTTCAAAACCAACTTCAATCAGAGTACCGCCAGTAAAATCTAGACCCCAGTTCAACGATTTCGTTGTTAGGGTGAAGATAGCAGTACCAATCATCAAGATAGAAAAAACAAAGGCAACCTTTGACCAACGCATAAAGTCGATCATTTTGTCTGCTTTTAGAATCTGAAACATATTAATTCCTAGCCTTAGATCGACAGTTTTTTAACGCGTTTGCCGCCATACATCAGGTTCACGATACAACGTGTTCCCACAATAGCTGTAAACATTGAAGTCAAGATACCGATAGACAGCGTTACCGCGAAGCCTTTGATAGCACCAGTACCCACAGCAAATAGAATAATTGCTGTTAGTAGCGTGGTGATGTTGGCATCGGCGATTGTGCTGAATGCGTTCGCGTAACCTTGGTGAATCGCTTGTTGTGGACTACGTCCATCTCGAAGCTCTTCACGTATACGCTCAAAGATCAGAACGTTGGCATCAACCGCCATACCGACCGTTAATACGATACCGGCAATACCTGGCAGGGTCATAGTAGCCCCCGGAATCATCGACATCACACCGATAATCAACACCAAGTTAGCCATTAGCGCAACGTTCGCAATCAGACCAAAGCTGCGGTAGTAAAGCAGCGTAAACAGCATTACAGCAGCCATACCCCAAACCATCGCCATGATACCCATATCGATGTTTTGTTGCCCCATAGATGGACCAATCGTACGTTCTTCTACAATCGAGATAGGCGCAATCAGAGCACCAGCACGCAGTAGAAGTGCCAAGTTATGAGCTTCAGCCGTTGAGTCGATACCAGTAATACGGAAGTTACGACCAAGTGCAGACTGAATCGTCGCTTGGTTAATCACTTCTTCGTGCTTACTTAAGATAACTCGACCTTCCGGTGTTTTACGACCGCTGTCTTTGTACTCTGCAAATACCGTCGCCATTAGCTTACCGATATTCTGACGAGAGAATGCAGACATCTTACTACCACCTTCGCTGTCTAGCGAGATGTTAACTTGAGGACGACCATATTCATCAACACTTGAGCTTGCATCAGTAATACTTGAACCGCCTAGAATAACGCGCTTCTTAAGTACCACAGGACGACCATCACGATCTTGCTTGATTTCGCTACCCGCAGGGGCACGACCAGAAGCGGCAGCGGCTAAATCAGCACTGCTATCTACTTCACGGAACTCAAGCGTCGCGGTAGCACCAAGGATTTCTTTAGCGCGAGCCGTGTCTTGAACACCAGGCAATTCCACTACGATACGGCTAGAACCTTGACGTTGAACCAAAGGTTCAGCAACACCAAGTTCGTTAACACGGTTACGTAGAATGGTAATGTTTTGCTCAACCGCGTAGTTACGGATTTCTTGAAGACGAGCCTCTGTAAAGCTTGCAACCAAAGAGAAACGACCGTTAGATTCAGAATCTACGAACGTCATATCTTGGTGCTTAGATTGCAGTAGCGATTTCGCTTCAGCAAGCTGCTCTTCGTTACGCAGAATCACTTCAACCGCATCTTTACCAGATGGGCGAATCGCACGGTAACGGATTTTCTCTTCACGAAGTTCACTACGGAATGCTTCTTCTTGTTGACCAACCAGCTTTTGCATCGCCGCGTCCATATCCACTTCCATTAAGAAGTGAACACCACCACGTAGATCAAGACCAAGTTTCATTGGTGCAGCACCAATAGATTCAAGCCAATCAGGAGTTGAAGCCGCTAGGTTTAAAGCAACAATAACGTCATCGCCTAGTGCTTCTGTGATGATATCACGGGCACTAATTTGCGTATCTGTGTCGTTAAAGCGAACAAGAATGGAACCGTTTTCGAGAGCAACGGATTTAGTAGAAAGGTTTTCTGCTTCAAGAGCATTGGTGACAGCATCCAGCGTAGACATATCTACAGAGGCGCCGCGCGCCCCTGTAACTTGAACTGCCGGATCTTCACCGTATATATTTGGAAGTGCGTACAACGCAGCGATAGCGATGGCAAACACCACCATCAAATACTTCCATAACGGGTAACGGTTTAGCACAGCGAGGATCCTCTAGCTGTTTATAGAGATTTCAGAGTACCTTTTGGTAGCACTGCTGTAACGAAGTCTTTCTTGATAACTACTTCGTTGTTTGCGTTCAGTTCGATAGCAACGTAGTCGCTGTCTTCAGCAATCTTAGTGATCTTGCCGATTAGGCCGCCGCTTGTAAGAACTTCATCGCCTTTGCCCATAGAAGACATAAGGTTCTTGTGCTCTTTAACACGCTTAGCTTGTGGACGGTAGATCATGAAGTAGAAGATCACAGCGAACATACCTAGCATGATAAGCATTTCGAAACCGCCGCCTGCTGGTGCACCTTCTGCTGCTGCGTGAGCTTGAGAAATAAACATTTAAAACATCCTCTATTTATATTTTCGTAATTGTTTGTCTAATTGGGTTGCATCCCTTTATTTTCAAGCCCCATCACTCGGAAGAGAGATAGGGCTCGCAAAAAAGAAATACTAAGATTCTTTACCTAGTGGTGGCACTTCACGCCCCATTCTTGCGTAGAACTCTGCAACGAACTCTTCAAAGCGGTCTTCATCGATAGACTGACGAATGTCTGACATTACTCGTTGGTAGAAACGCAGGTTATGAATCGTGTTCAGTCGAGCACCTAGGATTTCGTTACAACGATCCAAATGGTGTAAGTACGACTTGCTGTAGTTCTTACAAGTGTAACAGTCACACTCTGAATCTAGTGGTGTTGTATCGGTTTTATGCTTCGCATTACGGATCTTGATCACACCTTCAGTCACAAACAGGTGGCCGTTACGTGCATTTCGCGTTGGCATTACACAGTCAAACATGTCGATACCACGACGAACACCTTCAACTAGGTCTTCTGGTTTGCCTACGCCCATTAGGTAACGTGGCTTATCTTCCGGCAATTGAGGACATGTGTGTTCAAGAATACGGTGCATGTCTTCTTTTGGTTCGCCTACTGCTAGACCACCAACTGCGTAACCATCAAAACCAATTTCAGTTAGGCCTTTAACAGATACATCACGAAGGTCTTCGTACACACCACCTTGAACGATACCGAATAGTGAGTTCGGGTTTTCAAGTTTGTCGAAGTGGTTACGTGAACGCTCAGCCCAACGAAGAGACATCTCCATTGAGTCTTTTGCTTCTTTGTGTGTCGCTGGGTAAGGCGTACACTCGTCAAAGATCATTACGATGTCTGAACCTAAGTCTTTTTGGATTTCCATAGACTTCTCAGCGTCCATGAAGATCTTGTCACCGTTTACAGGGTTACGGAAGTGAACACCCTCTTCAGTGATTTTACGCATTGCACCTAGGCTGAATACTTGGAAGCCGCCTGAATCAGTCAGGATAGGACCGTGCCAGTTCATGAAATCGTGCAGGTCACCGTGCATTTTCATGATTTCTTGACCAGGACGTAGCCATAGGTGGAATGTGTTACCTAATAGGATCTCAGCACCTGTGTCTTTAACTTCTTCAGGTGTCATACCTTTTACAGTACCGTAAGTACCTACAGGCATGAATGCTGGGGTTTCAACGGTACCGCGTTCAAACTGAAGTTGACCACGACGTGCGCCGCTATTAGTTTTTTTAAGTTCGTATTTTAATTTCACGAAGCCTCCAATATGCCAGAGAAACAATCTGACTGTTAATTCAGAACCTTAAGCCAAACAAAAGTTCAGTCCAGTGAGCTCTATGAGGAGCGGTCGCGTATTCCTTGCGAGAGATTAGACAGACACCCTGCCCGACTCCTAGCTTACTGCTAGCACCCGTAAATTCTTATGTATATCGTTTATAACTAGCTTAAATTAGCTTGTTTTCTTATTGATGAACATGGCATCACCGTAGCTGAAGAAACGATATTCGCTCTTCACTGCGTGATCGTATGCGCCCATCACATTGTCGTAACCTGCAAATGCACTCACCAACATAATCAGCGTTGATTCTGGTAAGTGGAAATTGGTAATCAAGCAATCCACCAACTGGTATTCATAACCAGGGAAGATGAAGATTTCTGTATCACCAAAGAAAGGAACGAATTCAGTACCTTTTTTCAATGCATCTTGCGCTGCACTTTCTAATGAGCGTACTGATGTTGTACCAACGGCAATAATACGACCGCCACGAGCTTTTGCTGCAGCTACGGCGTCAACCACTTCTTGCGGGACTTCAACGTACTCCGCATGCATGTGGTGATCATTGATGTTGTCTACTTTAACTGGCTGGAATGTGCCAGCGCCAACGTGAAGCGTCACGTAAGCAAACTCAACACCTTTCTCTTTCATGTCAGCCATTAACTTGTCATCAAAATGAAGACCCGCTGTTGGAGCTGCAACCGCACCTGGCTTCTCATTATAGACCGTCTGGTAACGCTCTTTATCTGCGTCTTCATCTGGACGATCAATATAAGGAGGTAGCGGCATATGACCAACACTGTTCAGAATCTCTAAAACGCTTTGGTCAGATGTGAAATGGATTTCAAATAACGCGTCATGTCGCGCCACCATTTCAGCTTCATACTCATCGTTCTCACCAAGGAACAATTTAGTGCCCGGCTTAGGTGATTTAGAACAACGAACATGCGCTAGAATACTCTTCTCATCAAGCATACGCTCAACCAGCACTTCAAGCTTACCGCCTGATGCCTTGCGACCAAATACACGAGCTGGAATCACTCGAGTGTTATTGAAAACAACAAGATCGCCTGGTTCAACCAAGTCTAAAACGTCTTTAAACGAACCATCAGCTAGGTTACCGCTGTTGCCATCTAATTTAAGCAGGCGGCTTGCTGTACGCTCCTCTTGAGGGTAGCGAGCAATGAGTTCATCTGGTAGGTCAAAGTGAAAATCTGAAACTTGCATGTGTCTAGTCTTGTCTTAGTTGATGAGATTTGTGCCGTTGACGAATCATCAATCGTAGTTGCTGAACAATGGTTACGGTAAGTCAATCATTACCGGAAACACATCGCAAACACGACTAAAAATTTCGCAGTGGGCTAGTATAGGCACACGAGCCGCAATAGCAAGGTTTACAGCAATGGATTATTGTAAAGAGGCGTAAAATAATGCTACTAACTCACCTCCTTAAACTAAAGAATTAGTTGCATAAAACTCACCCAAAAATGCGTCAGATCTCAGTTATTTTTAGGATAAAAAACTATAGTAATAGCAACAAAATAAAAAAGAAGGAGGTTCGTATGATCAAGGTTGAAGATATGATGACTCGCAACCCTCATACCCTATTGCGCTCACACTCACTGGCCGATGCTAAGCACATGATGGAAGCGCTTGATATCCGCCATATTCCGGTCGTTGATTCCGATAGAAAGCTACTCGGTGTTGTCACACAACGAGACGTTCTAGCCGCTCAAGAATCCAGCCTACAAAACATCCCACAAGCTCAATCTTTTACTCTTGCTACTCCCCTCAACGACATCATGCACAAAAGTGTTATGTCAGCAGAGCCACGTGCAGGATTAAAAGAATCGGCTATCTATATGCAGAAACATAAAGTGGGCTGTTTACCTGTCGTAGAAAACCACGAACTAGTAGGCATTATCACCGACAGTGACTTCGTCACCATCGCGATTAACTTGCTTGAACTGCAAGAAGAAGTCGAGCCAGAAGAAGCTGAAGTAGATTGAGGCAACAATAAAAAGAGCCTCATGACATCATGAGGCTCTATTAGAATCAGATTTACTGTTTCTGTTGTTACAGAGGGGTAGCATCACTGCAAAGGTTAGTTTGTCGAGTTCTGAATTGATGCTGAATAACTAGCTGAATATCATCAATCGCTTCCGTCTCAACAATATCGCCATATTCATCACCTAATTGCAGAGACAATCTCCAACCAGAAGCAGCTACACTTCTCTCTTTAAATGAATAGGTTGGATTAAGTAACTCTCTATTGTCATGATAACCTGCCGTTAAGTTAGCGGTCATACGCTGTCTAAAACTACCATTAGATACAACGCTATCACGGGAAATATCAGCAAAACGAGTGGAATAAGAGTTCAAACCACCTTGAAGCCCCTCGCCATCACCTACTAATACTCCTGGAGTGCTACTACGCATGTAACTATTCCCGCCGTAAGTAAGATATGCTTTAGTTGTCGCCTCGCCAGATATGTCGTAATTCAGCGCGAGATCAATAGCAACACCACCAATTTTATCAGAATATGTACCGGCAGCACTTAAGCACATAACGTCATCATCACTACCCACAATCGGACCTTGAAAAAGGACTGAGGATGGAAAGTTTTTCACGGTACTGAACTCTACCGTTAGCCATTCACCAGAAACTAAATCGCGAGATAATAACTTAAGCTTGGCATTAAATGCTTCATCAGCATTCAACATTTCACCACTACCATTTGGGTCTGGGTAAAGGATAGTTCTCCCGTTATAGTTATCAACGTAACCAAAGATATCCCTCTTGAGAGAAATAATATCCACGGTTTGATGACCATTTGATGTATACCATCCGCCATAGAAACTTTCCAAAGCATTGAGGTATTCGATAGATTGCTGAATGTTTGAGACTTTGAATACATCGCCTTTATCTAGCTCTGCATTACGGTCATTGAACAACACTTGTCTACTATGCTCAAAAGCTTGTACAGCATAAAACAGCCACTCTTGAAGTTCAGAAAACTCTAATTCTGCTTGATACGTTTCAACAGTCAATGTGCTGAAAGATAGTGGATTAGCGTACGAGCGCTCTGAAGCCAGATACTCATTTTGGTCGGTTTCCGCGACCAAACGCAAAGCTTCAGCATTTAAAGCAAGTAACCTACCAGCATCATCACTTAAATTAGAAAGTGACTTAGCCATATCAGCTCTAGCCGTTGCCAATTCTAAGGTTAGTTGTTGAATTCGCCCCTTAGCAAAAACATCTGATGTCTCTACCTGTAAACCTTTTATTGTTGCACGCTCAAGCAAAGCCAACTTCTGTGTATATAAGTCAGCCTTAAGAGAACTTCCCTTCAATGCACCTTGTAAGTTCTCGACAGCAGTAAATGTCGATGATAAATCGGTAGAGCCGGTATCATTCAAGAAACGATTTAGTATATCAAGAGAGTGTTGTACTTCTTCAGACAGCAGCAATGTGTTCATATCGAAAGTCGAAGTTCGACTTTCATCAATTAGGCTTTGGAGCTTAAATTCATTAAGACCTAATTTAACCGTGATCTTATCGACCAAATTACTAGTTTGCTGCACCAGCTCAAGACGTGCCACTTCTAGTGCTATGTTGTTTAATACCTCACTATGGACTCTATAAGCTCGTTCAACTTCGCGCTTTGCAGCTTGAATGTTTTTCAACTGATAGCCGATTAAGCTGCCTCTACGTTGACTCTTAGTCTGCTCTTTACAGGAGTTAACAATCAATGAAGAAGGGCAACCTAGAAGAGTTGATAACCTCTCTTTTGAGCGTTGATTTTCTTGCTCAAAATTTCGTGTAAAGACGCCCAACTGATAACGGTAATCAAGGTGTTTTTTTTGAGCAAAATTCAGTGAACTCTCAAGAGAGAGCGTCATTTCATCTAATACTTTCCCTATAACCTCAGTTGAACTGCTCCCAATACTATCTTCAGAGTCATAATCTGGCATCAACAAAACGAAATCATCTGGCAGCCCTAAATAGTTAGCTCCACCTTCGAGCCAGTTGGCTACAGATTTCAATTCAACAACGTTACCTTTAAATTTATCTAGCTCAGACGACAATATTATATGGGTATAGGAATCATCGCCTAACAAACGACGTAACTGCGTCTCTTTTGAAATAACTCGCTCAAGCAGTGAACTAGCATCATATGCAAGCTTAGATTTTTGCTCTACAGAACTCGCCGATACCGACTTTAATTTACTAATTTGTAACTGCTGAGCTAATAACTCATTCATAAACTGATAAGCTAATAAAGCATCTTTATAACCTGTAATTAAACGGTCTTCTTGGTATACAGGTAATGACTGTCCTTTTTCATTTAGGTATCGAGCACTTTTCACATCACGAAATGGCTGCGCACTAGCAAATGATTGAGGGTACTTTTCGATCAATCTCCAATAATCATCAAAAGCGCTTAATAGAATATCTAAAGACTGTTGACGGTACTTTTCCACTGCGGCTGTGCTTGCTCGATCTACCCATAATATTCTAGCTTGGTCAGTTGCACGATTCGCCAAAATAAAATCTGCTGTAGCGCGATCATAATAAATATCAAAAAGTACCGCTTTTAAGCCCACCAAATCAGAAGTTTCGATAACGAGTTTTTCAATCGTTTTAATGGCACCAGCAGCTTGACGTTTTTCTGCATTACCCCATAAAGAGTCGAAGGGCCATCCTTCTCCGCTTTCAGATATTGCAACGATAATATTTCCTGTTTTTGGGTCGAGAGTAAACATACGCTCCAAATAACGAAAAGCTGTTAAATCTTTAGCTTCAGTATCTTTTGCATACTGAGGATATAATTTAGATAACGCTTGTTCGATAGTCGTATATGTTGTAGAAAATTGAGGTACGCTCGACCAACAGCGTTCACCTTCAATAAACTCCTGATAACAACTCTGCCTTAGATTATTCTCATCAAATATAGAGTTTTCATTTTTATCATCTGAAGCGTTAGCAACTCCTGATAATAGTAATAAGGGCGTAAAAAGCCCTACCAAACGCTGTTTAGTATCAATCATAATTATTCTTTTAATTTTATTTTTGATCATTAAGTAAATAACATAATGGTCATTTACTTTACCTAGCTAACAATAATATTTTTTATCATTAGTCGGGTTCACTATCCACACAGGGAATGCAATATCAACTTTTATAAAACCCAATTATCATTAACTTAATTTCGATCACAGTTATCAATAGATGGAATGATAAAAAGAATAACAATTAGAAGAAAATAACCATTTATTATTTTATGCTTCATTAGATTTAACTAATAATAAATTTATTTAACAGTATCAATAAATAAAAGAGCGGCTTTAATAGCCGCTCAAAGATATAAATTAAATACGCTGATAAATGATGTCTCTTAAAGTAACTCAGAAACCACATCAGCAAGTTGATGGAAGGTTTCGCGACGTGATGAGCTTGGTCGCCAAACCAGGCCTATATCTCGGTACGCATGCTGACCAGGAGGATCAATAACCACTAGGTTTTGGTTTTCAAGCAAGCCATGATCGATCGCCATTTGCGGAATAAAGGTGGTTCCTAAACCATTGGCCACCATTTGCACCAATGTGTGTAGGCTTGTAGCGGTAAATGGGTTTATCTTCTCTTTGTCGGTTAACTTACAAGCTGATACCGCGTGCTCGGTTAAGCAGTGTTCGTTCTCCAGCAAAAATACAGACTCGTCTGGCAGGTCATCGTATTTAATCGGAACCCGAATACCATCTGCTTGATTACGACTGATCACCATTCTGAACGGATCTTGCCCAACAACTTTACTCTCCATGTTATCGATATCGACAGGCAAAGCCAGAATCAACACATCTAACTCACCATGACGTAATGCAGCCAATAAGTTAGTTGTCGTATCTTCACGTAACAGTAAATTTAGCTGAGGAAAGCGTTGGTTAGCTTCTTGTACCAAATCGCACAAAAGGAATGGTGCAATGGTAGGAATACACCCGACTCGCAGCTGACCTTGCATCGCATCCCCGTTACATAGGTTTCCAAGCTCGACAAGGTCTTGCCCCTTCGCCAGTAGATCTCGTCCATGCTTGACCACCAGCTCACCCGCTTGAGTAAAAACCAATGGGCTCTTCTTATCCTTCTTTTCATAAAGAGGGCAACCAATTAGCTCTTCTAGGTTTTGAATGCCTTTACTGAGCGTAGATTGACTCACGAAGCAGCGATCAGCGGCATCACTGAAGTGACGAGTTTCGTGAAGAGTAACAAGATAGTGAAGTTGCTTAAGACTTGGCCATTTATTCATGAAATTACTTTGTAATATGAGTAGGATAAGTTACGTAAAGGTCATGAGACCTAAGAACAGGATAAAGAATAAGCTTATCGCTTTTTTCGATTAACTTAATCTATTTAATTCGCTTTTTTCTATAGTACCGATTGTACTATAGTTTGTCGCGTAGAAACGGAGCCCAAACAAAGATGTGTTGGGCCAACTAATTTTTTAGGAGATTCCCAAATGGTACTAGTAGGTCGTCAAGCCCCTGACTTTACTGCAGCAGCTGTTCTAGGTAACGGTGAGATCGTTGATAACTTCAACTTCGCAGAATTCACTAAAGGTAAGAAAGCTGTAGTTTTCTTCTACCCACTAGACTTCACTTTCGTTTGTCCTTCAGAGCTAATCGCTTTCGACAACCGTCTTGAAGATTTCCAAGCTAAAGGCGTTGAAGTAATCGGTGTTTCTATCGATTCTCAATTCTCTCACAACGCATGGCGTAACACTGCTATCGCTGATGGCGGTATCGGTCAAGTTAAATACCCTCTAGTTGCTGACGTTAAGCACGAGATCTGCAAAGCATACGATGTTGAGCACCCAGAAGCAGGCGTTGCTTTCCGTGGTTCTTTCCTAATCGATGCTGACGGTCTTGTACGTCATCAAGTAGTTAACGACCTTCCACTAGGTCGTAACATCGACGAAATGCTACGCATGGTAGACGCACTAAACTTCCACGAGAAGAACGGTGAAGTTTGTCCTGCACAATGGGAAGAAGGTAAATCAGGTATGGACGCATCTCCACAAGGTGTTGCAGCATTCCTATCTGAGCACGCTGACGACCTAAGCAAGTAATTACCTCTTAAGCCCGAACTCAACGCGGGTTAATGGTTGGAAGATTCTCTATAAAGAGACATAAAGCATAAGCTAATAGCGCAAAGCGCACCGCCAATCAGTTAAGAAGTAAAGTCCTATTAAAAGCCCGAAGTTAACGCTTCGGGCTTTTTGCATCTACCCCTTCAATAATGATTTATTCCTCGCTCATATCCGCTATGAATAGGGGTAACCGCAAAGCCAAACTTTACCTCTATTTTCCTCTGCCCCTACCTATTCAGAATCATCCCAAGATTGCTATGATTTCCTTAGTCTCAATTTGAACGAGTAAAATAGCATGAACATCGAAATTGAAGTTTGTATCGATAACCTAGAATCCCTACACAATGCCCTAGCTGGCGGAGCTAATCGTATTGAGCTCTGCTCTTCACTAGCACTGGGTGGGTTAACCCCGAGCTTCGGAATAATGAAGCAAGCCGCTCGCATATCATCAGTTCCCGTGTATGCCATGATTCGCCCTAGACAAGGTGACTTCATCTTCGATAATGACGATATGATGTGCATGCTTGATGATATCCAAGCCGCTGCCGACGCTGGTTTACATGGCGTGGTATTGGGTGTACTTTCCGCTCAAGGTGAAATAGAAATGGTCGCGATGAAAGCACTCACCTCAAAAGCCCACCAGCTAAAGCTTGGCGTGACCTTTCACCGTGCTATCGACCAACTTAATGATTACCCAAAAGCACTAGAACAGATTATCGAGCTTGGTTGTGAACGTGTTTTAACTTCAGGCTTAGCAAGTAACGCAGAACAAGGAAAAGATATTCTGAAGGAGATGGTTGAGCTTACTCAAGGCCGCTTAGACATTATGGCTGGGGCGGGAGTTACCGCTAACAATGGCCGAGATATCCTCAAGCACACTGGCGTTGAAGCGCTGCATTTGTCTGGTAAGTCGACAAGACCGAGCCTTATGACGCAAGCCTCTCAAGCTCAAATGGGGCACGATGACATAGACGACTACTCAATCCCAGTAACGAGCACGGCAAAGATTCAAGCTCTGATTACATCCCTTCACAAATAGACGAACACCGAGAGCTGACTGAACACAAACACAACATGGCTAGTAAAAGCTTGGAAGTCACGTATATTAGTAGAATGAATATAGCGACTCATGGAATGTTATGGCTAAGGATCTGTTCAGCTCTCTTGATTTAAACCTATTACGCACCTTTTTGATTGTTTACCAAGAAAAAAATACCAGAAAGGCAGCTGAGCGTTTATTCGTTTCTCAGCCGGCGGTTAGCCAAGCCCTACAAAAGCTAAGACACCACTTCAACGATGACCTTTTCGTCAAAGTTCATGGTGGATTGCAAGCTACCTCGTTCAGTGAGCAACTCATCAATGAGATAACACCTCACTTGGATGGCTTGATGACGGCAGTGAATGCATCCAATAAATTTGATCCAAACGACATTGACTACCCTATAAAGATTGCGCTATCTCCTGTGGTACTCGCTTGCTTATCCGGCACCTTATACAAAGAACTCATGAGCCAAGCGCCAAACTCGAAACTCGAGCTAGTAAGCTGGTCTACTTCATCTTGTGAAGATATACAGAAAGGAGAGGTTCTGCTAGGGGTTGCTTACGAGCTACCTTTTACATCAAAAGAGATCTATGTAAAAAAACTGGTTGAGATTACAGGCCGATTATTTGTAAGAAAAGATCACCCAATTAAACAAGCTTCAGTCAGTCCCGAAGAATTAGCAGGTTATGAAATAGCATCAATGATATCTCCTGGTTGGAACGACAATTTTAGCCATGCAGCCAACATATTAGAGTCACGTTCAATTCCACACAGTATTGGCTTTCGTTCCGAGATTTTGATGGCAATCATCGATGTCGTAGCGAACTCCGATATGTACATGCCACATTCCAACCTATTCCCCATAGATAACTACCCAACGCTGCGAGCTATAGATGTAGATCTTGATACTAAACATAAGAATGTCAGCGTTTACAGTCATATACATACTAAAAATCGTAATAACCCTCTCATATCCTGGCTTTTCGATGTAATCAAAGCTGCACTACTACAACAGATTAATAAGTAATGCTTATTACAGATATACGAGAACCTATTTAGCTTAAAAATATAACACTGTTTAATATTCACTCCATCGACAGGGAGTCAATCAAATATAAGGATGCAATAATTAAACATTAAGAGCGTTATTTATATGAAATTACTAACTACAGCACTAACCGTTATCGCAATCATTTCTGCTTCATCAGCTTATGCTCAGAAAGACTATTCTGGACATCGTATTGGTTTCGGTATTGTTTCTAGTGAAGTCGATCATCTAGATTCAAATTTCTCTCGAAGCGATTTAGGTAATGGGTTAAAGCTCGAATATGGTTATGACATTAACCGAATCTTTGGTGTGAATATCTCATCAGATACGAGTAAAGAAGATGAAAATTTTGAAGGCTATGGATATGAGACTAAAGTTTCAACCTTCAAAATAGACACAGACATCGGCTATGCATTCTTCCTCAATGGCTTTGATGTAAAGCCATACGGTGCTATTGGTTTTACTCGTGTAGAGGAAAAGATCACGTTAAATACGCCTGACGGTAGTGCAAGTATCAAAGACAACAATACTTCTCTATTGCTAGGCACCGGAGTTAGAGCAAACTTTGATTTCGGCCTATACACTGACCTGCGTTTCAATTTCATCATGATGGATGATTACGATATCGACCAGTTATCTTTAACCGTGGGCTACAAGTTCTAACCTCTCTCGTAATCAGGTACGCTATTTGCTCACAATTATTTCTTATTGTGAGCAAAATAATTAATACCATCGCTTTTCTAATCTTCTGGACGCCAACTCAATGCACTCGCGATAGTACCAATAACTAACGTATCTTTCTCATCATCATTAAGTTCAGGCATCATCTGTAAAGTTAGCATTCCATTCGTCTGAGCCGCTGCTGCCTCTTGTGAAGCTTGTTTAAAGCTATACCCTAAAGGTTTTTCAACTGACATCAAAAGGTCTTTGCTTGAGTGGACAGTTTCGACATCATATTTATTCGACCCAACTCGTATGTAGCCAGCTTCTTTCTTCTCTAAACTAACTTTAATCATCCCAGATTGAGGCTCTAAGACGAACTCTCCTACTTTCTCATTCCTTTGGGTTACAGAGCAGCGATAAGGCTTATTGCCACCGAAATCAACACCCATATAGTTAACTGAAGTCCCACCGCCAGAACAAATTAAGTTCCACACCTGACCATTGTCGTTTCTAGTGATCTCAGCAGCAAGCTCTCCGTCTTTAAAAGAGACAGTATCAAACCATGTTGAGCTTGATGAGTTTCGACTGTATTTGCCTTGATACATACCTGCAATATCAAACGTTCCTTCTTGTCCCAATCCCCAGAAGTCACCATCTGTTTTAATAATAAGTTGCGGTTGCTTACTAACCACTTCTGATTTGTCCATGATGGCAACGCTGCCGCACGCTGTTAACGTGAAAAGGGGAGTTAAAACTAAAAGAAACTTTTTCATACTGATATCTACCTGAAAAATAAATGTGGAGGATAAATTCATCAGGAGAATAAATTAAAGATTGATCGGAATATAGTAAACACTAATGATCCACATCGACATTATCATCATCATATCGGAACAAATACATTAAATAACATAAGGTTAAGTAGGCGCTTATCTATCAAACTCGTTTTGTAAGGCTACGTAAGACAAAGCATTCGCTAAATAACGAAAACAACCACTGATAAGTACACGTTATTACAGAGATAACCAATGCGAATTAGCCTGCTCTTTCAAAGTCCATATAATGATTTCCGTTATCCAGTTAATTCTCTGGGTTCATTCATGGATCGACCTAATGCTAAGGAGAGCAAAAATTACTTCGGTGGTACCATGAAACTAAAAACACTTCTTCTCACTTCGGCTTTATTCTCAACCTCTGCATTTTCAAGTGGTCTTCATTTATCCCCTGAACTAAAAATTGGTTCTTATCATGGCTTCGGATTACAGGCGGGTATTACTGATGTGGCAAATTTAGGCGCTGTTTACCTAAGTTATTCTCACCTTTGGTATGACAGCGATCGATATGATGAAACTGTCGATGCATATCGTATTGGTATCCAAAATATGTTTGGAAGAAATCAAACCCACGGCTTTCAGGCTGAAATTGGTGTGGCAAGCTATGACGGTACAAAAACGCGCTCAGGCGAAGTAGAAGAGAAAACATCACATGGGTTAAGCCTAGGCGGTGCCTATGTTTACCAAGCGACACCAATGCTTGGGTTACGTGCTGGTGTTGATATGAATATTTTTGATCACAATAAAACCTTTGTACCTTACGACACGACGATCAATTTTAATCTTGGTGCAATCCTTAGCTTTTAAGATGTCCCCTACTTCAATGCGTCATCAAGGCTTTGATCGCCTAGGTGACGTACATCTTTACCCTTCACAAAGTAAATAATGTATTCGCAGATGTTTTGGCAACGGTCTCCCACTCGCTCAATCGCACGCGCTGACCACATCACCTGCAAAATATTAGGAATGTTCTTAGGATCTTCCATCATATACGTCATTAACTGACGAATAACCGCCTCGTATTCCGCATCCAACTTATCATCAAGCTTATGAACTTCAGCTGCCGCATCAACATCCATACGAGCAAAAGCATCTAATACTTGGTGAAGCATGGTGATTGCTTGTCGGCATAGCGGCTCTAACGAAACATGGAATTTTTGCTCTTTGGTCGAAGGGATCTCTATCGCGCCTTGAGCAATTTTAGAGGCTACATCACCAATACGTTCCAGATCGGTAATCGTTTTGATGATCGCCATAATCAAACGCAGATCTTTCGCTGTAGGCTGACGCTTTGCAATAATTCGGGTACACGCTTCGTCAATCGACACTTCCATCGCATTCACTTTATGGTCGTCACGAATCACTTTTTTAGCCAATTCAACATCGTCTTTATGAAGCGCCTGCATTGCAAACGAAAGTTGCTGCTCCACTAACCCGCCCATGGTCAATACATGAGTACGGATCGACTCTAACTCGACATTGAATTGCCCTGAAATGTGGCGACCGAAATGCATACCTGCTCCTTGAAAGAAATGAAGAAAGCCATTTTTATAGAGTGACTTAGCTCTAAATGACGCCTCTATAGAGGTTAGCCATATCTACCAGTAATGTAGTCTTCCGTCTGATTTTTCAATGGAGAAGTAAAAATTGAGTCCGTATCTGAGTACTCGATCAATTTTCCCATATGAATAAAAGCAGTATGGTCACTCACGCGCGCCGCTTGCTGCATGTTATGAGTAACAATCACCACGGTGTATTGTGTTTTGAGATCGTTAATCAGCTCTTCAATCGTCAAAGTAGAAATAGGATCCAGTGCCGATGTCGGTTCATCCAACAATAGTACTTCAGGCTCAATCGCGACCGCACGTGCAATCACCAAACGCTGCTGTTGACCACCCGATAAACCAAATGCGTTTTCATGCAGTCGGTCTTTCACTTCATCCCATAGTGCAGCAGCACGCAGAGATCGCTCAACCGCATCATCCAGGTCTCGACTATTGCTGACACCTTGTAGTCTCAAACCATAAACCACATTCTCATAGATAGATTTAGGAAAAGGGTTCGGGCGCTGGAATACCATGCCAACACGACGTCGCAAGGTCGCGACATCTACCTTAGGGTGATAGACGTTCTTGCCATGAAGCTTCACTTTCCCGGAAACCTTGCAGCCCTCAACAAGATCATTCATGCGATTAATACAGCGCAGCAGCGTCGACTTACCGCACCCTGATGGGCCGATAAAAGCCGTCACTTGCCCCTTCGGAATTTGCATTGAAATATCATCGAGTGCTTGACTCTCTTTATAATAAAGATTCAGCCCTTCAATTGAGATAGCAACTTGCTCATCCTTCAGGTTATGAACATCTAGTGGTGCTTGGTAACCCAAGGTTTCATTAATCGAGAACATCTAATCTTGTCCTAAGGTTCGGTATTTTTCACGCAAGTTATTTCGGATATTGATGGCCGTTAAATTTAATCCAACAATCACCGTAACCAATAAAAATGAAGTGGCATACACTAAAGGTCGTGCCGCTTCGATATTCGAGGTTTGAAACCCAACATCATAAATATGAAAGCCTAAATGCATGAACTTTCTGTCTAAATGTAGATACGGGAACTGACCATCGACTGGCAAGCTGGATGCTAGCTTAACAACACCCACCAACATGAGTGGAGCAACTTCCCCCGCGGCTCTCGCGATGGCCAAAATTAAACCAGTGATAATCGCAGGGCTTGCCATCGGTAAAACAATGCGCCAAAGCGTCTCAAATTGAGTAGCACCAAGCGCTAATGAACCATGCCTCACGGAGCTAGGGATACGCGTTAAGCCCTCTTCAGTGGTTACGATAACGACTGGAAGCGTCAAGACAGCTAAGGTTAGTGCTGACCAAAGTAGACCCGGCGTACCAAATGTCGGTGCTGGCAATCGCTCTGCATAAAACAACGTATCAATCGAGCCACCAATGGTATAGACGAAGAAGCCTAAGCCAAAAACGCCATACACAATCGACGGTACACCCGCTAAGTTAATCACGGCAATCCGAATCAAACGTGTTAGTGCGTTGTTTTTTGCATATTCATGAAGATATATCGCAGCAACTACACCAAGAGGCATCACTACGATCGACATGAGAATAACCAACAACACTGTACCGAAAATGGCTGGGAATACGCCACCTTCAGAGTTTGAGTCTCGTGGGTTCTCTGACAAGAACTTCCAAACTTGTTTGCCCCAATGCCCAACCTTTTCAAGGTAGGACATATTATTCGGGTACCAATAATCCAGAATATGGCTGAGCGAAATTTCGACCTGTTCTCCTGTCATATCCTCAACGAGCAAGCTTTCTACATTAAGCTGCGTTCTCAAGTGCTCAAGCTTTACTTCAGCCTCACCTAATTGGCGGTTTAATTCCAGTTTAGTTTGAGTATAGGTTTTAAGATATTCATCGCTCACTGATTCATTGAGTTCAAGCTTACGCTTTTCTAAACGCAAGTTTTCCAATTGCCAGCTTATATTGCGAATTTCTTGGTTCACAACACGCGACGTTTCTTTACGTAACGTATCAGCAAACGCTAAACCTTGTTCGAGCTTTTGGTCTATGTTCGAATCAAATGTGCCAGAAGCGGTTTTAAAACCCACTGGCTTACCAAAGAAATAGCCACCTCGACTTCGTTCAATCACAATCCAATCAAGTGGAGTGGTTGGTTCACGTAAGTTAACATCCAGAATGGAAACAAAGTCCGCAGGGTACAGTTCTCTATTGGCGACTTTGATGCTTAAGCGCTGTATTAGCCCTGTCGACAAATTTTGAGGTGACAAAAGGTCATGGACTTGTGGAACTTGCTCTATCGGGATGTACTTGCGTTCATATAACTGACCAATCAATAAATCTTGTTTCGATACGGTTTCGTCAAGGTCAACTACTAACGATAAGTCTTTGGAATCAACTTGCCATTGGTACAAAGGTGCTGGCCAAAAATAGGTCAAGCCCTTCCAACCAATCAGCAGCATCAGGCCAAGAACAGAAAGCATACTGATGCTCACCGCCCCACCCGTTAGCCATATCCACGGAGAGCCCGATTTAACCCAAAATAATAATGACTTCAGTTTATTGATCATAATCGACCTTGCTCTGACGCGCTGAAACCAAGGTACAGTAAAGATCACGAGATGCGCTAGCCAAACAACTAAAAGCCGTTGATACACATTGAGATAAACCGATAAAACTACAGTGCACGATATTTGTCTCTCAATCTTTGTCGAACCCACTCTGCGACTGAGTTCACCGCAAACGTAAAAATAAACAGCAAGAGTGCAGCCAAGAACAACAAGCGGAAGTGAGATCCCCCCACTTCAGATTCAGGCAGCTCTACAGCAATCGTTGCCGATAACGTCCTCATCCCTTCTAGAATATTCCAATCAAGGATCGGCGTATTACCTGTTGCCATCAAAACGATCATCGTTTCGCCCACAGCTCGTCCTAGCCCCATCATGATGGCTGAAAAGATACCTGGGCTAGCCGTCAATAACACCACATAAATAAGGGTCTGCCACGCGGTTGCACCTAAAGCTAATGAACCATCAGATAAGTGTTTAGGCACAGAGAAAATCGCGTCTTCTGCGATAGTAAAAATGGTCGGGATAACCGCGAATCCCATAGCAAAACCGACCACCAGCGCATTACGTTGGTCAAAATCGATACCATAGCTAGCCAAGAAAGTACGAATATCCCCCCCAAACAGCAAGGCTTCCATACTATTTTCAGCAATAAATACTGCAATCACAGTAATCACCAATACCGGAATCAATATCAGGGCATGCCAACCATTAGAAAAACGACTGGTCACCATCTTCGGTAAGCAGAACCACACAAGCCCAGTCAGCAGTGTGCTCAATGGCAATAACACCATTAACAAGAAAACGGCCGTTAAATGCGTTTCAACAATGGGAGCAAACCAAAGCCCGGCTAAGAATCCGATGATAACGGTCGGAAGAGCTTCCATCAGCTCTATCGAAGGTTTCACCACTCTTCGCATTCGAGGAGACATGAAGTAAGCGGTATAAATGGCTCCGAGTACAGCAACAGGTACTGCGAACATCATCGCGAACAGGGCGGCTTTGATAGTACCAAACGTGATAGGTACTAAACTGAATTTCTCTTCAAAGTCATCATTAGCCGACGTTGATTGCCACACATATTGAGGCTCTGGGTAGCTTTCGTACCAGACTTTTTGCCAAAGTGATGAGAATGAGATTTGCGGATATTCGTTATCGACTTTAGCCACACTGATGGTGCCATCAATCAGCGTCGCCAGATGCAGTTCATTGGCAGACATAGCGGCTAATTGTGGTGACTTCTCAAATGCCCGTTCAAACAAAGACAGTTTTTCACTGGTCGTATAGTGGCTCTGTAAGGTGCCGTTTTTGTAGAAGCTATAGAAGCCCTTCCTGTAAGTATCAGGCAGGATAAATTGAACCTCTTCAGCAAGCTGGAAGTCTCGAATATGGGTTAAGCTACGCTTTTCATCTTTGAGAACATCAAACCACTGAGAAACCTGCCCGTCCTCATGCGTAACCAATAGCGAATAGGCCCCAGACAACAAATCGATACTTTTCACCGAGTGCTTCGCATCATTCAAGCTAAGGTCAATCACTTCACGAACATTAAAGCCGCTATCTGATAACTTCAAAACCACTAAATCCGATTGTGCTCGGAGATATAAGGTTTGACCATCGGGTGTCACTAACAGCTGTTGCTGTATGCCCAACTTATCCGATAGCCATTGGCTCTTCTGAAAAATATACTGACCCGTAATATCACTTTGGTACCACTTCACTAAGACTCGTTGGTCACTTAGCTGAGCGGCAACCGTGATACCACGTCCATTCTTAGCGAACGCGAATTTTTCGATTGTCGCCTCGTTCGAGGATTCGTCATTTAAAAATGGCTCAGGGAGAGTGATTTGCTCGATTTTAGGTTCGGCTTCACTGCCCTTTTGCAGCACAGGCGCACTATACTCAGGGTAGAAAAAAGTAAGGTTGCTTGCGCTATCGGCAAAAGCAAACCAGTTTTCAGATGGGGTGTTTCGAGAAAAGGCAATTGGATTGGCTAAAACATTTCGCTCAAAGTAAGAGTGTGTATTTTGAGACTCTAAATCCCAAAATTTCACCAAACCGTTTTTTTCGATAGTAAATGCATGCTGACCGTATTCATCAACCGATATGGCGATAGCCTTTTCTACAGCAACGCTCTTTACTGCTCGGTCTGTCTCTAAACCAGTATCAGAAAATACTGGTAAAATGACCATCGCCAAGTAAACAAAGATCAATACCAGAGCAGCTAAGACACTGACGGCACCACATGTCACTGAAAAACGGACGAGACGATCTTTCAACCATCTTTTTTTGTCGCGCTCTTTCAATGAAAATTGGGCTGAAGCCATCTGTTTATCTACCTTTTTTTAGCTACTGACATAATATGTACGTTAGATGACAATTATATTACAAGTTACGTTAAACAACTGAAACTAATAACAAGTTTGTTAGCCATATTTCTTAAAGTAAGATCATAAATTTTGTGCATTTTGTCATTCTAACTTAAAGTAATCACCTCTATAGGCAGCTCTCAAGGATTATCATTCGATGGAAAAAGACTATGTTACAAAAGAACTTAGCTGGTTATCCTTCAACGAAAGAGTACTCCAAGAAGCGGCCGACAAGTCAGTCCCCTTAATCGAGAGAGTTCGTTTTTTAGGTATTTACTCAAAAAACCTCGATGAGTTTTACAAAGTCCGATTTGCTGATGTGAAACGAAAGATCTTACATCAAGATCCACAGCAACAAACCAACTCGCAGAAAACCTTACTGACTCAAATGCAGAGTAAAGCAAGTAAGCTCGATACTCGATTTCATGAACTGTATAACGACCTGTTATTGGAACTGGCGCGTAATCGTATTTTTCTGGTCAACGAGCAGCAAATCACCGAAGAGCAGAGTGAATGGATCAAAAAGTACTTTAAGAAAAAAGTGCTGCCGCGCTTAACGCCATTCCTCTTGAACGAAGATAGCCAGTTACTCAATATTCTGAAAGATGAGCAAAGTTACTTAGCCATCGATATCGAGCGTGAGACATCTTCTCAATACGTATTACTTGAAATCCCATCAGAGGCACTACCTCGATTTGTTAAGTTACCAGACACCTCTGGATCACAGCGTACTACTTTGATCTTATTAGATAATATAGTTCGATTTTGTTTAGATGACTTGCTTAAAGGGTTCTTTGAGTATGACTCATTGCGTTGCTTTGCGATAAAAATGACGCGCGATGCCGATTATGATCTTCAAAAGAACAATGAAAATAGTCTATTAGAATTGATGTCTCTAGGTTTAGAGCAACGTCTTACCGCACTTCCGATACGCCTTATCTATGACTCAGAAATGCCAGCTGAAATGCTCAATTTTTTACAAGTCAGACTTAAATTATCTGACTATGACAGTGTCATCGCCGGAGGCCGTTACCACAACTTCAAACATTTCTGCGAATTTCCTAGCCTTAACCGACGTGATTTGGTTAATCGTCCACTTCCCGCGATTAAGTGTGCACATTTCAGCCATTACCCAAACTATTTCGAAGCGATAAAAGCTCGTGACATCTTATTGCATTACCCTTACCACACTTTTAATCACATCACTGAGCTTGTTAGGCAGGCTTCCTTTGATCCCAAAGTAACCGCCATAAAAATAAATGTTTACCGTGTTGCGGAAGGCTCTAAACTGCTCAGTTCGATCATCGATGCGGCACACAATGGCAAAAAAGTAACGGTGGTTATCGAGCTGCAAGCCCGCTTTGATGAACAAGCCAATATTCAATGGACTAAGAAACTTCAAGAAGCAGGGATAAAAGTCATCCATGGTATCCCGAGTTTAAAAATCCACTCCAAATTGCTGCTCATCAAACGAAAAGAAGGCAAGCATACGGAGCATTACGCTCATATTGGCACTGGTAACTTTCATGAAATTACAGCACGCGTGTATACCGATTTTTCTCTGCTCACCGCGAATGAAGACTTGACTCAAGAGGTGAGGCAAGTCTTTAAATATATCGAAAACC
The DNA here is from genome assembly GCF_002872555.1 of Vibrio sp. 10N.286.55.E10. Lineage (NCBI taxonomy): Bacteria > Pseudomonadati > Pseudomonadota > Gammaproteobacteria > Vibrionales > Vibrionaceae > Vibrio > Vibrio sp. 10N.286.55.E10. The sequence goes on along the minus strand of NZ_MCSD01000059.1, from coordinate 9,979 downwards.
CATATCAAAAATCACAGTTCAAGCAACTGATTGTGTCACCAAAGAATACAAGAAAACGTCTATATCAGTTGATAGATCGTGAAATACAAAACGCGATAGAGGATAAGCCATCAAGCATCACTCTAAAACTCAACAACTTGGTCGATCGAGAGATCATCGAAAAGCTCTATCAGGCTAGCCAAGCCAATGTAAAAGTAAGAATGATCATTCGTGGTATGTGCTCTCTTGTCTCTGGCATACCCAACATCAGTGACCATATTGAGATTGTCAGTGTGGTCGATCGTTTTCTCGAACATCCGAGAGTGATGATATTTGGTAATGCTGGAAAGCCGAAAGTCTATATCTCCTCTGCTGACTGGATGACTCGAAACTTTGATCACCGCATCGAGGTTGCTGCCCCAATTTTAGATCCAAAGATCAAGCAAACCATTATCGATATCACCGAGTTTCATTTTGAAGACGGCAACAAAGCTCGAGTGTTAGACCAATCGATGAGCAACCCTTACATACAACCACCAGCAACCCCACTTGATTACCCAACGTCACAACTCTCCACTTACCACTATATTAAACGTATGGAGAAACTTACTCGCAAGAAGTACAAACAAGAGAAGAAATCATGCCGCTAATTGATAACGAACATTCTCGATGTATTGCCGCCATAGACTTAGGCTCGAACAGCTTCCACATGGTGGTTGCCCGAGTATTCGATCAACACCTGCAATTAGTCAGCAGACACAAACAGAAAGTGAGATTAGGTGATGGATTGGATGAACGTAACTTCCTATCCGAAAGCGCTATCGAGCGAGGCCTAGAATGCCTCAAGGTGTTCGCAGAACGACTAGCGGATTTTGAGCTTGATGATGTCAGAGTTGTTGCGACTCATACTCTAAGAAAGGCCAAAAACGCTAAAGACTTCTTAGAACAAGCTAAACCATTGTTTCCTTTTCCAATCGAGATCATTTCTGGTCAAGAAGAAGCTCGAATAATCTATAACGGCGTAGAACACACTCAAACCGCTTCTGAATCAAAGTTGGTTATTGATATCGGTGGAGGGAGTACCGAACTCGTCGCTGGACAAGGCTTTACTCCCCTAATTATGCGCAGTTTACCGATGGGATGCGTCAGCTTCACTCAACGTTTCTTTACTGAAGGAGAGCTAACCTCACAACACTTTTCAGATGCTTATACCGCGGCTGCTCGTCTATTGATGCCACTGATTGAAGAATATAAAAACCCCCCTTGGGAAATAGCTTTTGGCTCATCTGGGAGCGCTAAATCCATAAAAGAGGTACTCATTGGCTTAGGATTCACCGACGGTCTCATTACGCCCCAGCGCCTGTCCTATTTAAAGAATCACTTATGTGAGTATTCATCTTCCGAAACCTTAAGTCTTTCAGGTTTAAGTGATGAGAGAAAGCCAGTGTTTGCTGCTGGTGTCACCATTCTTTCAGCAGTCATGGATACGCTAGACATCAAGGAGTTACATTTTTCTGATGGTGCCCTAAGAGAAGGCGTTCTTTATGACATGGAGGATAGATTTAAAGATATTGATGTTCGCACAAGAACTGCCGAAACGCTGGTCTCTCGATACCATGTTGACGTAGCTCATGGCCAGAAAGTCAAAGTACTCGCACTTGCATTATTGAAACAAGTGCAGCCTCAAGTGACTACTACAGTCACTAATGAGCTGTATGATCTGGTTGGTTGGACAGCATTGCTTCATGAGGTTGGACAAAGCATTGCATTTCAAGGCTATCACCGCCATTCGGCTTATCTGCTTAAGCACACGACAATGCCAGGCTTCAATACGGAGCAGCAACGTCTGATCTCGACATTAGTTCGCTATCAAAGAAAAGCGCTCAAGTTACAAGACTTACCGGAGCTTTCTCTATTTACTCCACAACAAATCACACTGCTGATTCGTATATTGAGACTCGCTATCTTACTTAATCGTCAGCGAAATCAAGCACCTGAACCAAACGTAACTCTAACGATTGAACAACAGCATAACTGGGAATTAAAAGGATCTAACAGCGACTGGTTGACCCAAAACCAACTGCTTGAGTATGAACTCAGAGAAGAGCAACAACGTTGGAACAACGCTGGATGGTCGTTGAAACTAAAATAACGAACAATCAAAATAATAACAGCCTGCGAGATCGCAAGCTGTTCATAGGTTTCTTTTCTACGTTCGTAGTGACCTCAATCAGAGCCCGACTTTCGCCAACTCTTGCTCTGCGAACTCAGACGGTATCGCTAAGTAGCCATCCTTCTCTACCAGTTCTTGCCCTTGCTTTGAGAATACAAAAGTGAGGAACTCTCTCTCAACAGGAGAAAGCGGTTTATCTGGGTGTTTGTTCACGTACACATAAAGAAAGCGTGATAGAGGGTAATCACCGCTCAAGATATTCGCTCGAGTCGGCTCTACATAATCAGAACCATGCTCTGAAATAGGAATAAGCTTTACACCTGCTACACGATAGCCAATACCTGAGTAACCGATCCCACTGATTGATGAAGCGACCGATTGCACAACGGATGCGGAACCAGGCTGCTCATTCACGCGATTTTTAAAATCACCACCGCACAGCGCATTCTGTTTGAAGTAACCATAGGTACCCGATACTGAATTGCGGCCGAACAGTTGGAATCGATGTTTTGCCCATGGTTGTTCGATTCCGAGATCTTGCCAGCTATTGAGAGGCTTAGTCGCTCCGCAGCGTAGAGTCTCGGAAAAGATGCCATCAATCTGACGAAAGTTGAGCCCCTCAATAGGGTTATCACGATGCACAAAAAGTCCAATCGCATCGATAGCAACTCGCAGTGCTGTTGGCTTATATCCGTGCTCCCTTTCAAATGCTTCAATTTCTCGCAGGCGCATCGGTCGACTCATTGGCCCTAGATGTGCAGTCCCTTCGGTTAAGGCTGGAGGAGCAGTAGAAGAACCCGATGCTTGGACTTGAGCGTTAACATTTGGGTAGTAGGACTTGAACTCTTCCACCCATAACGTCGTCATACCCGCTAAGGTATCCGAACCGACCGATAATAAGCTCCCAGAAATTCCCGGAACCTTAGAATAATCAGGAAGAGAATCGACACCCTGTTCGGCATGCACAGGGTTAACTAAAACAAACGCTAATAATGAGCTGACTGGAAAACGCATCCTGCGTATCGAGCAACTCATGATACGGTCAGTCGATTTGGTAAAGTAAAATGGAATCGACTACCGACGCCCACTTCACTTTGAATTTCTAAATGTGAGTCATGGTGACTAAGCGCGTGTTTCACAATCGCTAATCCAAGACCACTACCACCAGTATCACGTGAGCGTGCTTTATCTACACGGTAGAAACGCTCTGTGAGTCGATGTAAGTGTTGTGGCTCAATACCGTCCCCAGTATCGGACACATCCAAACACGCGCCTTGACTGGTCTGGTACCAACGCACCTTAACCGTCGCGCCCGGTGGTGTGTATTTCACTGCGTTATAAACCAAATTCGATATCGCACTTCTCAATTGGTCTTCATCAGCTAATACACGTAGGCTCTTATCAATATCAAACTCAAGCTTGTGTTCGCGGTCACCACTCAAGCTCGCGGCTTCTTTCTCAAGAACCTCAAGCATAGCGGGAACGTTGACCACTTCATCAAGCTCATGCATTGGCGCAGCTTCAATTTTAGAAAGCGTGAGTAGTTGATTGACCAGACTGTTCATGCGATTCAATTGCTCGGTCATCACACCATGAGCTTTAGGCCACATAGGCCCAACGACCATGTCTGGATCTTCCGTCATTTCAAGGTAGCCCTGAAGTACGGTCATTGGAGTACGTAGCTCGTGAGAAACGTTAGCAAAGAAGTTACGACGCATACCTTCTAGCTGCTTTAGCTGAGTAACATCACGTACCACCATTAAGTGTTCACCCTCGGTATACGGCACAATACGCAACTCAAGCATACGCTCCACATTCAGTGGCGAAGGCATCTCTAACGGTTCTGAAAAATCTTGTTTATTAAGATACTTAATGAAGTCCGGCGTGCGGATCAAGTTAGAAATCGGTTGTCCTGAATCGTCCGGCCAGCGAAACCCAAGTAAATATTGAGCGAGCTTATTACACCAAACGATATTACCTTCACCGCGAAATACCACAACGGCATCGGGAAGCGATTCTGCACCGTTACGGAAACGGCGAATAAGATTGGTCAATTCTTTACGCTTGCGACGCTGTCTCTGCTGCATACGATAAATACCGTTGAACAGAGATTCCCAATTCCCAGAACCTGATGGTGGCGTTAGACGCTTCTCATCCCACAACCATGCGGACAAACGCATTTGATTATGTAGATGCCAGCCGAGCTGCAATACCGTGGCAGCCAGCAGTAACCAAGGTAGGTAGCCGAATATCCAACCGACTAAAACCCAAGGTGCGTAAAAAAAAGCCAGCTCCCAAGCCAGCTTTTTCCAGGTTAACTTTTCAACCATTCAGGACTCCGTAAACTGGGTAGCGAGCCACACTAAGCCTTTGTAGAAAAACGGTAGCCCGCACCGCGAACCGTTTGGATTAGCTTGTCGTGACCTGCAGATTCAAGTGCTTTACGCAGGCGTCGAATATGTACATCAACAGTACGATCTTCAACGTAAACGTTGGTGCCCCAGACGTTATTCAGTAATTGCTCTCGGCTGTATACACGCTCTTGGTGCGTCATAAAGAAGTGCAGCATTTTGAATTCTGTTGGGCCCATATCTACTGGACCTTCACTCGCGGTAACACGGTGTGATACAGGGTCTAGTTTAAGACCTTGAACGTCAATCACATCTTCCAATGCGGTTGGGGTTACTCGGCGAATAACCGCTTTCAGGCGAGCTACTAACTCTTTTGGCGAAAATGGTTTGGTAATGTAGTCGTCAGCGCCAACTTCTAAACCGCGAACCTTATCTTCTTCTTCACCACGAGCCGTCAGCATCACCACTGGGATGTTGCGAGTTAACTCTTCACGCTTCATGTGCTTGATAAAGTTTATCCCGCTACCACCAGGTAGCATCCAATCTAGTAATACTAGATCTGGGAAAGGTTCACATAGCTTGTTTACCGCTGTATCGTAATCTTCAGCCTCTACTGCTTGGTAGCCTTTTTGTTCAAGTACAAAACACAGCATCTCACGAATAGGTGCTTCATCTTCAACGACCAGAATCCTTCTCGACATAATTGAATAGCCTTTGTATTTAATCAACGCATTGCATTATCTGAGTTAATTATGACACTTTTGTGACCTTTGAAAACAAATTTTCATATAACTGTCTCAAACGTTTCACTTTACAACTTTTGATACAGAGCTAAGGACAAATCGAATTAGATCTCATATCATGAAGCACTTCCAAAAAGGTATGAGAAAAATTTATGTGGTTTAAAAATTGCCTAGTCTATCGCTTCAACCGTGATATTGATTTCAACGCAGATCAGCTAGAGAAACAACTTGAAGAATTCCGCTTTACTCCTTGTGGTAGCCAAGACAAACAGAAGTTTGGTTGGGTACATGCAATGGGTAGACACGGCGATATGATGACGCACGTATCAGAAAACCGCATTCTAATTTGTGCAAAGAAAGAAGAGAAAATGCTACCGGCTTCTGTGATCAAAGAATCGCTGAACGCAAAAGTAGAAACGCTTGAAGCTGAATCTGGCACTCCTCTTAAAAAGAAAGAGAAAGACAGCCTAAAAGAAGACATCATCATTGATTTGCTTCCTCGTGCATTCAGCCGCAGTAACTTTACTTACGCGCTGATCATGCCAAAAGAAGGTTTCATTGTGGTTGATGCTAGCAGCTACAAAAAAGCAGAAGACGTATTAGCATTGCTACGTAAAACAATGGGTAGCCTACCAGTCGTGCCCGCTATTCCTGAGCAAGCGATTGAAACGACTCTAACCGAGTGGGTTAAATCAGGTGATACACCTCAAGGTATCACAATGCTTGATGAAGCTGAGCTTAAGTCGATTCAGGAAGACGGCGGTATTGTTCGAGTTAAGAAACAAGAACTAGAAGCGGACGAGATTAAGAACCACATCGAAGCCAATAAGATGGTGACTAAACTTCTTATCAACTGGCAAGATCGTATTGAATTCATTCTGGCAGAAGACGGCAGCATCAAGCGCCTAAAATTCAGCGATGAACTTAAAGATGAAAACGATGATATCCCTCGTGAAGACCAAGCTGCGCGTTTTGATGCTGATTTCTCACTTCTATGTGGTGAGTTCAGCGTTTTCCTTCCGAACTTATTTGAATCACTTGGCGGGTTAACTCAACCAAACGCTTAATCTGTGATTTTAAAAGCTCAGATTTCGATGGTATCTGAGCTTATTTCCTAGCAAACTCTTGCTTATATTTATCTCTCTGCCCTCTTCTTAATGTCATTGCTATCTTTAGGGCTATCAACCAAACTCGTTTTAGCGTAAAATTTGCGCCCCTTTGATATCACTTGGTGGTATCAACCTGACTTGAGATCAGATTAGAGAACGAAGCAATGACTACACAAAAACCATTTGTACCTGAACTATTATCACCGGCAGGAAGCCTTAAAAACATGCGCTACGCATTCGCCTATGGCGCAGATGCAGTTTACGCAGGCCAGCCACGTTACAGCCTTCGCGTTCGTAACAACGAGTTCAATCACGAAAACCTACAAATTGGTATCGATGAAGCTCATGCTCAAGGCAAAAAGTTATATGTTGTATGTAACATTCAGCCGCACAACTCTAAATTAAAAACATTTATTCGCGACCTTAAACCTGTTGTCGATATGGGCCCAGACGCTCTTATCATGTCAGATCCTGGTCTTATCATGATGGTTCGTGAAGCATTCCCGGAGATGCCAATCCACCTTTCTGTTCAAGCAAACGCAGTAAACTGGGCGACCGTTAAGTTCTGGTCAACTCAAGGCGTTGAGCGTGTGATTCTATCTCGTGAGCTTTCTCTTGAAGAGATCGAAGAGATTCGCGAACACTGCCCTGAAACAGAGCTAGAGATCTTTGTTCACGGTGCACTTTGCATGGCGTATTCTGGTCGTTGCCTACTTTCTGGCTACATGAACAAACGCGATCCAAACCAAGGTACTTGCACTAACGCTTGTCGTTGGGAATACAAAACAGAAGCGGCAAAAGAAGACGAAAACGGTCAGATCGTTGAAGCAAACCCTACTGGTGTTGAGATTCAAGAAGTAGAAGTTCAAGACGAACGTCCAGACAACACACTAGGTCTTGGTAAACCAACCGACGAAGTCGTTCTACTTTCTGAGTCACATAAGCCAGAAGAGAAAATGGCAGCGTTTGAAGATGAGCATGGTACTTACATCATGAACTCAAAAGATCTTCGCGCGATCCAACACGTTGAACGCCTAACGAAGATGGGTGTCCACTCTCTGAAAATCGAAGGTCGTACTAAGTCTTTCTACTACTGTGCACGTACAGCACAGGTTTACCGTAAAGCGATCGATGACGCTGTAGCAGGCAAGCCGTTCGATGAAAGCCTAATGGGTACACTAGAGAGCCTAGCTCACCGTGGTTACACTGAAGGTTTCCTACGCCGCCACACTCATGATACATACCAAAACTACGAGTACGGTTACTCTATCTCAGACACTCAACAGTTTGTTGGTGAATTCACAGGTAAGCGCCGCGGTGACCTAGCGGAAGTAGAAGTGAAGAACAAATTCCTAGTTGGCGATAGCTTAGAAATGATGACACCGAAAGGTAACGTTGTTTTCACGCTAGAGATGATGGAAAACCGTAAGTCTGAAGCAGTAGAAGATGCGAAAGGTAACGGTCACTTTGTATTTATCCCTGTACCAGCAGATCTAGATCTAGAGTACGGCTTGTTGATGCGTAACTTGAGCGAAGGCCAAGACACACGTAACGCATCAGGTAAGTAACTTTACTTAGAAAACCGAGAAGTAAGCAATGGCTCTGTTAATCACTGACAAGTGCATAAACTGCGATATGTGTGACCCTGAATGCCCAAATGGTGCAATCACTATGGGTGACAGTATCTTCGAGATCGATCCAGATTTATGTACTGAATGTAAAGGTCACTATGAGAAGCCAACGTGTCAATCTGTATGCCCGATTACCAAGTGCATCATCACTGACCCCAACCATATTGAAACTGATGATGAGCTACTTGAGAAGTTTGTTATCATTCAAGGCTTGACCTAAAAGAGAAAAGGTTCAACTTATTGTAAGTTGAACCTTTTTTTTATCCTGACTTTTCGATTGGATAAATATTGCAGAAGAGCTCTTTTTCAAATTGATATTCGAGTCGCTCCCGCCAATTTATCGACTGAGAAACAGGAACTAGATAAAAGTGTTCCCGCCCAGTGTCAGTCACAAATGCCATTCCATACTGCATCAATTCATAGTGAACATCATTCACGAAGCTAGGGTCTAAGCGTTGTCTACCTGTCAGTTGGGTAATGTCATCTCTCGAAATCGAAATACCAGAACTTTCAGCGTTGAACCTATGTCTTAACCATTCTGAAAATTCCTTGGCACAAATCATAGTCATAGTCTTATCCTTGAATTATCTATCGACGGGTATCAGACTCTGATTTCGCATACTGCATATAAGCCGCATCTTTCACCCCAAAACACTCCATCCCTGACCAAACCTTGTCAAATTCGTCATCGCCGTTGCTGATACCGTAATTGATTTTATTAATATCAAACGATATTCTTAATCTAGTGTTTATAAACTCTAGACAAAAGTGTGACATTTCTCCAGTTTCAGAGACGAGAAAGCCAGTGTCGTTACCACTGTAATTAACCTTGATAGATACGATTACTTATTAGATATCAAGGCTAAACATTGACTTGGCATCACTTTAACTTTCTTCTTTTTCTTACTTTTTACGACTTTTTTAGGAGGAGGAACAGGTATAGTTTTCGGAGCCCAACTTGCAAGTTCGTCTCCACAACCATCACCTTTAGGAGGGCTTGCTTGGGCTATGCAGTTTGAACTCCCTTCAGGGCACTTCAAGCGAACATGAAAATGTGAATGATGTCCCCACCAAGGTCTGATTTTTCCAAGCCAAGCTCTATCATCTGCGTCAGAATCTTCTTGATCACAAAGGGTTTGCTTAATCACTGGATGAACAAAAATACGCACCACTTTTTCATCTTTCGCTGCATAACGAATAACTTGAAAATGCTCATCAGTCCAATTCGATTGACGCAATTTGTAGTTAGTAAGATCCACAACGCTCACAGGTTTAGGCACAGCTAACTCGTTTTCTGACAATCTCTTACTCGTTAACCTTAACCATATATCAATATCTAACCCGGTTTGATGACTTGAATGACCGGAAGAAAAGCGCCCTCCTCTAGGAAGAGAAATATCACCGACCAATAAATTAGTATTGAGTTTCTCGCTAGTAGTTACACCTAACCTCTCGATAAACTTTATAGCTTCTGTATGACCATAGTAGCGTTCTCTTTGGGGACGAATGATTTGATACCCCAAACCATTAATAGGTAGAGCCTGTGCTCCATCAAGGCAGCCATTAGCATAACTACCTATTGATGAGGTTGAGTTTCTTGTCGGGATTTTTTCTTCTTCCCATGGGGTTGCCAAAGCAGAAAATGAATAAAACAGGACAACTAAAACAAAAGATAACCTCATAACCGTTCCATGTAAGTGATGCATATTATCTATACTAGTCGGCATTCGAGAAGAGTTGACGATTATTGGTAACTTTTTGGGGATAGACAGAGAGGTATTTGAGGTGGAAGAAGCTGAAAGGGGATTATGAAGTATTTCGCCACCAGAAAGTAAAAAGGCTCTAGTCTTTCGACTAGAGCCTTAAATATGGCAGGGGTGGAGAGATTCGAACTCCCAACACGCGGATTTGGAATCCGCTGCTCTGCCAATTGGAGCTACACCCCTATTTCAGTTTTAAAGAGCTGAAACTCTGAATAAGTGGCGGAGTGGAC